>JBATDO010000364.1:0-3784 GCA_049663505.1 Sphingorhabdus sp. | reverse complement strand
CGATCATTCTTTCCTGTTTGCTGGTTGGGGCACCGGCAGTAGCCTTGAACGAAGGACTGCAATGTGTGCCATATGCACGAGCATTGTCGGGCGTCCAAATTCGGGGCGATGCGCATACCTGGTGGGAACAGGCATCGGGTAAATATGACAGGGGTAATCGCCCGAAGATCGGTGCGGTTATGGCGTTCCCGCCCCATGGTAACATGCGACTGGGACATGTGGCGGCTGTTCGTCGTATCATCGACGATCGCAACATTTTGATCAGCCACGCAAACTGGTCTACAATTGACGGCGTGCGTGGCCATATCGAGGAAGACGTGCGGGCCGTAGACGTGTCGCCCGGCAATGACTGGAGCGCTGTTCGGGTCTGGTATACTCCCAATGCTGCACTCGGCGGCACTGCCTGGCCTGTTCATGGATTTATCTACCCGGTGCGTCGTCCAGACGAAAAGCAGGTGCGCACTGCCGTTGCTTCTCTCTTGGATGGCAAGGCAAGACCTCCAGCCTCTGCACCACCACCACTTGGCGCCCAGCTCGCGCGGAGCACCGGGAACACGAGTTCAACGACTGCTGGCTTTTCTCTGGGCAAGGGCCTGATGGCTGAAATTGACGCCAGGTCGGGTAGGGAAATCCCGCAAAACGGAAAAGCCAACCCTTCACGCAAAGTGAAAACTCCAGATTCAAAGCCAGCCAGACATGATCGCCTTGCACTCATCATGGCCAAGTTTGAAAAAGCAAACCCAAGTTGACCTCGGTCAATGACCCCCGAAATATCCAGGCTTATTGATGCCCTGTTGAAGCAGGAGCAGAATCATGCTGGACGTGAAAATCGACAAATCAGCCGGATATCTCGAAATGACGGTGGATGGGACAATCGACAAGGAGCAGTATGAACAAGCAGTCGCTGCGGTCGACGAGCTGTTGAAGACGCACACCAGAATCGATGCAGTAGAAATCGTTCGCGACATTGGATGGATCGAGGCGGAGGTTTGGTGGAAGGACATGCTTTTTCATCTCACCCACCGAAACATCCTGCGGCGCGCTGCGGTCGTTTCAGACAATGGCTGGGTTGGTCCGGTCACGCGTTTTTTTGCCCCGCTTTATCCTGCCGCGATCCGCAGCTTCACGATGGCGGAACTTGACGAGGCGCGGCGCTGGGCAAAAGAAGGCCATCTGGAGGTGGTTGAAGAAGCAGAACCCCATCTCGACTTTGCCTGATAACTAGCGACCAAACTTGCGTTGTGATTTCCCGTAGCGTGTCTTGCGAGTGCCGGGTTTGCCTTCGGTGGAGCGGCCCTTGGGTGCTCCCACCTGCTGCGGGTGCGGGATTCCCAGTTCATCCTGCTCCAAGGACCGGATCTCGTCGCGAAGCCGTCCGGCTTCCTCGAACTCAAGATCGGCTGCTGCAGCGCGCATCTTCTTTTCAAGCTCCTCGATATAAGCGCGCAGGTTGTGGCCAACCATGTGCGCTGGGCCGTCCTCGATTTCGACGAGCACGGAATCCCTGTTCGACACGTCCTGGATGATGTCGCCAATGGCGCGCTTGATCGTCTCGGGTGTAATGCCATGTTCGACATTATATGCAGTCTGCTTTTCGCGCCGACGGTCGGTTTCGCGAATGGCGCGCTCCATGCTGCCGGTCATCCGGTCGGCATATAGGATGACCCTGCCATCGACGTTGCGCGCGGCGCGTCCAATTGTCTGGATGAGGGAAGTTTCAGAACGCAAAAAGCCCTCCTTGTCGGCGTCCAATATCGTTACCAATCCACATTCCGGGATATCGAGCCCTTCGCGAAGCAGGTTGATGCCAACAAGCACGTCGTACACGCCGAGTCGCAAGTCGCGTATCAGCTCGATGCGTTCGAGCGTCTCGACATCGCTGTGCATGTACCGGACCCGCAGGCCAGCCTCGTGCATGAACTCTGTCAGGTCTTCTGCCATGCGTTTCGTCAAAGTTGTGACGAGCGTCCTGTAGCCCTGCTGGGCAGTCTTGCGACACTCGTTGATGCAATCCTGCACCTGGTCCTCGGTCGGTCGGATTTCCACCGGGGGATCAATCAGACCTGTCGGGCGGATAACCTGTTCGGCAAAAACACCGCCAGCCTGCTCCATTTCCCAATTGCCAGGGGTCGCGCTGACATAGGTGGTCTGAGGGCGCATCACCTCCCATTCGTTGAAACGCAGCGGTCGGTTATCAATGCAACTCGGGAGACGAAATCCATATTCGGCAAGCGTCAGCTTGCGTCGGTGATCGCCGCGCGACATGCCGTTGATCTGACCAATTGTCACATGGCTTTCATCAACAAACAGGAGTGCGTTGTCGGGGAGATATTCAAACAATGTTGGTGGGGGCTCGCCCGGCATCCGTCCTGTCAGAAACCGACTGTAATTCTCGATCCCTGCGCAACTGCCGGTTGCAGCGATCATCTCGAGGTCAAAATTGGTCCGTTGCTCGAGCCGCTGAGCCTCAAGCAGCTTGCCCTCGATCTCAAGCTCCTTCAAGCGTTCGCTCAGCTCGAACTTGATGGCCTGCGTTGCCTGCTTCATAGTCGGCCCGGGGGTCACATAGTGGCTATTGGCATAGACCCTGACCGTTTCAAGTTTCACACCGGTCTTTCCTGTCAGTGGATCAAACTCTGAAATCTCCTCGACTTCGTCGCCAAAGAAGGAAATGCGCCAAGCCATGTCTTCATAATGCGATGGAAATATCTCGAGATTATCGCCGCGTACGCGAAATGCACCACGTACAAACGCTGTGTCATTGCGCTTGTACTGGAGGGCAACGAGCTTGCGAATCAACTCGCGCTGATCATAGCTGTCCCCTTTCTTGATATCGAAGATCATCGCTGAATAGGTTTCGACCGAACCGATTCCGTAAAGGCAGGAAACCGAGGCCACTATGATGACGTCGTCTCTTTCCAGTAGCGCGCGCGTAGCCGAATGTCGCATCCGGTCGATCGCCTCGTTTACCGATGAGTCCTTCTCGATATACGTGTCTGACCGCGCCACATAGGCTTCGGGCTGGTAATAATCATAATATGAAACGAAATATTCGACTGCGTTGTCGGGAAAGAAGCTCTTGAATTCCCCGTAAAGCTGCGCTGCGAGGATCTTGTTGGGGGCCAGGATCAATGCCGGGCGCTGCAATGCCTCGATGACCTTTGCCATTGTGAAGGTCTTGCCCGAACCGGTGACCCCCAGAAGGACCTGGTCGCGTTCACCTGCCAATGCGCTTTCAACCAATTCGCGGATCGCAGTTGGCTGGTCGCCTGCCGGCTCGTAGTCGGAGACAATCCTGAACGGCTTTCCGCCTTCTGCCTTTGGCGGACGAAGCGGCTTGTGCGGAATAAAATCCTTGTCGGTCTCTGGTTCTTCCAGTCCGCGACGAATGATGAGTTGAGACATGTTCGCTATATGTGCTGC
Source organism: Sphingorhabdus sp. (assembly GCA_049663505.1). GTDB lineage: Bacteria > Pseudomonadota > Alphaproteobacteria > Sphingomonadales > Sphingomonadaceae > Sphingorhabdus_B. Next base: position 361 of record JBATDO010000364.1, on the reverse strand, counting down.
TTGACCTCAATTGTCATCCCCTGTTGCGTTTTTCGGGGTTCAGCGACAGAAGAAGGGAATCACGAATTCGGGAGAAAATATTATGCGCAATTACCTGATCATCGGCGTGGCTGCCCTTGCTGTTGCCGCCTGCTCCGACAAGGGCGCAGACGCAGACGGTGACGGCAAGGTCAGCGACACCGAAGCCAAGGCAGAAATGTCTGCAGGTGGCGCCATGGCTACCAAGCCAGGACTTTGGGAGGTCAATACCCGTTATAGCAAGGTCGAAGTGACCGGGGTGCCGGAAGCACAGGCAGCCCAGATGAAGGCTCAGGCCGCAAAGGGAGTGACCATCAAGAGCTGCATGACCAAGGAACAGGTT
>JBATDO010000363.1:0-10483 GCA_049663505.1 Sphingorhabdus sp. | reverse complement strand
CACTTGCACCGGTCATTTCCGGTGCGGGCGATGCTTAGGGAGCCATTAACCATGAAGACCGTCCTTTTTTCGGGCATTGCAGCGGCAGGGATGTTGTTTGCCGTAACAGGCGCAGATGCAAGCGACTCGTGGTCACACGAAAACGCAGTCAGCGTCCAAGGTAGCATGGGCCTGGTTGCAAATGGCCGCAAGGTTGGCGCTACGCATCACATCGGAACCGGCAATGGTTTGCCGAAACCTGGCATCCACCGGATCGGCTTTCGCCCTGGTCAACATGGCATTCCTCGCAATGACATCTATCGGCGCCCGCATCGTGGACTCATGTTGCCGCGCTTTTGGGTTCAGCCGACATTCTACGTTTCAAATTACCGTAGTTATGGCCTTATCGCGCCATCAAATGGCTATTATTGGACCCGCTATTACGACGATGCCGTGCTGACCGATAGCCGGGGCTATGTCCATGATTACCGCTCCGGAATCGATTGGAACGCAGGCCATGAACCGCGCAGCGAATATCGCGATCCCGAATATGCGCCAGCAATGCGTCCAGACGCACAAGCCTATAGCTGGAATGACGATGGCAATGTCTCGTTTGCGGCGCCGGATGGATCGAGTTACAGCTATGATGGCGAATGGGATGGCAGATATGTCGATCCAGAAGGTCGCGTGTTCGAGGGTGATTGGTCGGGGACCGTCACGCGTCAAGATGGCCATTCAGGGACATCAGATCCGGCAAACCAGCGACATGATGGTGCTGAAGAACATGATCATAAGCGCAGATACGAAGATTACGAGCGCTGTCTAAAGAGCAGCGGTCTCAAGGGCGCGGCAATCGGCGCTCTGATTGGCGGTGTCGCTGGCAATCGGATAGCTGGACGGGGCGATCGCACTGGTGGAACATTGGTTGGTGCCGGGGTAGGTGGTCTTCTTGGCGTGGCTGTCGAAAAGGCCAACGACAAGTGCAAGCATCACCGTCCGGGAAATTCACGGCCACCAGTCGGTCATTCCAGACCCTATTCGCATCCCGATTACGGCCAAGCCTGGCAAGGCGGATATTATTATTATCCGCAACCGGCACAGGTGACCACGATCATCACGATGGCGCCGGTGACCACCACAACGACAACTGTGACTGAGCAGGTCTATTATGATACCGTTCGGGTTGCTCCGCGTAAAAAGGTCGTGCGCAAGTGGAAACCCAAGCCGCGCTGCACTTGTCGCTGAAATTATTTGCAGACGAATCCACAAACCGCCGGGTTTGTGACACCTCGTTTGAATGGGTCGTGCCTGCTGCCCCGAAAACCGGTCGGCACCATTCAATATCATTGTGACATAATAAGGCATGGACAATTGCATCCTAGAACTGCGCTGGGATCAAGGCTCGGCGGCCATTGCCATCGTTTGTGTTTTTTGGCGCGGTTGTGCACGAACCCACTGCCGGTCTCGTTTTCCTGGAACGATATCACCTGATTTCATGACTGATATCCCGCTTTTCAATGCCGCTTCAACATGTTGGCGTATTGCAATTCGTGGACGAAGCTTGAACAATAGTTGAACCTCTCCTAGTCCTGTCGCAGATTTGGTTGATGGACTGGAAAACCGCATGCAACGCGATGATGTCGGCAGTTCGGGATTGACGATGCCAGCAGTGTTGCTGGACATCGGCATTACCGGACATCGAAGTAGGCATCCGGTATTCGCTTCAAACAGCGAGGCAATAGCGAAATGCCTCAATGCGTTGATGAGTTTGATTGATAAGGCAGCGGCACAAGAAGCGCTGGCGATGGACAGAGTGGCAGGACCACTCGTGCGATTACACTCGCTGCTTGCTTATGGCGCTGACTTGATGGCGGTAAAAACCGCACGTGCAAAAAACTGGCCTGTCGTTGCACCACTTCCGTTCGGTCGAGATCTCAACCTGGCCATCAATGCGCAGCCGACCAGCTTGAACGATATGGAACTGCTTTTGTGCGGCCAGAAGCCGGTGGACAACGAGACGGCGTTGCGTGCTTCGGAAATCGGCAAAGAGCAAGATGTCGCCAGCGTCTTCGAACTTGCAGAACAGGACCAGGCCGTTGAAGCCCTGTTTCGTGCGCATTTGGCCGAGTTGGAAGACGGTGTCGCAGAACAGGCGTTTGTTGCATTATGTTCCGACCGGGCGGCGATGGCTGCGAGGGTGATGATCGAGCAATCGGACCTGCTGATCGGAATATGGGATGGTCAAACGCGCGGCTCCATTGGTGGCACACGCCATACCATTGAGGCCGCACTGGACCAGGGTATTCCGGTGATTTGGATCGATGCCGGAAATCCACATGGTTGGCATGTACTGCGTGCGACAGAGGAACTGGCTGTACTGAGCCAATACACACTTGCTACACAGGATGAAAATGGTGTGCGCGCGATCATCCGCGAGGCGCTTTTGCCCTCGGGTGAAGGCTGGAGAAACGTCAGTCAGAATGAGAAATGGCGCCCGAAGAGCAATCGGCTTCTGCACGCTTACCGCCGGGTGGAAGCCCTTTTTGGTGATCCAGGACGCAAGTCATTCCGGGCGCTTACTCAGCGGTACGAGGCCCCGAATTCCATCGCCTCGGGAAGTGGCGCGCCGATGTTGAACGCAGCATCTGCCCTACCTGGATCAGACTCGGCCATGCTCGAGCGAATTGCAACAAGGGTGATGCAACCGTTCGCCTGGGCTGATGGTGTATCGACTTGGCTTTCGGACGCCTATCGAGGGAGCATGGTTGCAAGCTTTTTCCTTTCAGCCTTCGCAATAGCAGGCGGAATTGCATACCTCCCCTTTGCGAGTATCGATCAGAAATGGTGGTTTGCCGCATTCGAGTTTGTCCTGCTGGTCACAATAATCGGGATTTTCGTGACAGGCAAACGCCTGCGCTGGCATGAGCGCTGGTTCGAGATCCGCAGGGTCGCGGAGTATTTTCGCCACGCACCGATACTTCTTTTATTAGGTGCGGCACGTTCTACCGGCCGGTGGCCGCGCGGTTCACGTGGCAACTGGCCCGAGTGGTATGTTCGCCATGCCCTGCGCGGTATTGGCCTTCCGCAGATGAAGGTAACACCTGCATTTCTCAAGAGTTCACTCATTTTCATGCGAGATCATCACGTCGCGCCACAGCGCGAATATCACAGCAGCAAGGCCGTGCGCCTAAAACGCGCCCAGCATAATCTGGACCGAATGTCGGAAATGCTGTTCTTGCTCGCTGTCATCTCAGTTGCGCTCTATTTGTTGATAGAACTGGGTAGCGCATCGGGATGGCTGCCACACGAAATGCCCCACGACGTGGCCAAGACGTTCAGTTTCCTGGGAGTCCTTTTCCCGACTTTGGGTGGAGCGTTTGCGGGCGTTCATTATTTTGGTGATTTCGAGCGGTTCGCCGCAATATCGGAAATAACGGCAGACAAACTTGGCGATGTCGCAACACGGATCAGCATTTTGCTCGAGGCACCAGATTGCGAGACAACCTACGCGCGCGTCTCAGGGCTTGCCCATGCAATTGACGACATCGTCGTGGCCGAGATTGAAAACTGGCAGGCCGTGTTCGGGGGCAAGCATATCACCGTACCTGTCTGACTTGGCAGAAAGGCGCTGGACGCTAATAGCCTTACACCCTGGCAGTTTTGTGCTAGTCAAAGCCTATATCCAATGGGTCGCGCCAGTCACTTCGAGGAGAGGTAGGAATGATGACGCGCCCGTTTATTCAGCCGCCGCATAGCGGTTTGCGGTACTTGTGCAGAGCCTTGGCAATGGCGACCTCGATCGCCGGCATATCGGCAGCCGACATGGTATTGGCGCAGACAGGCCCTGAAGCGACGGTGGAAAATATTCCTTCCGATCAGCCTGCAGGACCTGCGACAACGGGCTCGCTTTTGCCATGCTCATCCGCCACACATATGGCAGTTACGTGCGATGAAAGCCGACCTGTCATGATCGGGCTTCGCGATAATCTGGGAAACGAAATCGGTAAGATCGACAAGATTGTCCGTCAGAACCCGCTGGCCCGCGTCGGCTGGTCCAGCGAATATGAGATTAGCCGATCACCCGAAGACCCTCTGCAAATCGTCCTTTTTGACATGTTCAATCCGCCCGCACCAAGAGATTATGAAGACGAGGACGTATCTGAACGAAGCAACAACTACGACGTCAACGCAATCAACAGGATGATGACCCAACCAATCCCCGTTGGTGCAATAGACGCCCCGGACCTGGCGGCGAGCCTCAATGAAGCGCTTGAGGGGATAATTCGTGTTCGCGCGCTGTCACTGCTGTCCTCACCACCCTATGAACGCGGCTATGAACTGTGCGCCGAAACCGTTCAGTGGTCTTGTCCACAAGATGGGGCTTCCAACATCGAAGATCTTCGCCCCGGGAATGCGGTTCGGTTCGGGATCCGCAACAAAGGCGAACATCCGCAATTTGTTTATGTGCTGATGGTTGAACCAGACAACCAGTTGAAACTGGTCATTTCACCTGCCGATAATGGCGGCTTAGCTGTATCTCCTGGCGCACTAGTCGAAAGCGGCAGCGACCCGGTCACACTGGAAACAGGTCGGTATCGGCTTTTCACAATCCGCAGCGATAGCCCGATCAACACGCAGATCTTTGCCACAGGAGCTGCACCTGGTCCCGATCGGGGCAATTGCCTGTCAACCGTTGAGCGCGTCTTGTGCCATGCTCTATCAGGCAAGAATATCGTCATGCCGACATGGAACGATACTTATGGCACAGACTGGCGAATTTCGCTCGACAGCATCTATGCAAAGACACGAAAGCAAAAAACCGTTGGTGGCGGGAGCGTTGTGCCAAACGGATTTGCTCCGTGGCAAGTGCAGATCTATTCAACGCAGACATATAGCGAACAACAGATCATAGATGACCGGAAGTTAGGCAGGAACGGCAAGATGCTGTTCCAGCAGAAGCCCTTCCAACGCTATCATCGATGCGCGGGATCACTCATTTCACTAAACGTCGTGCTGACAGCGGCACATTGCGTTGCCAATGAAACGGTTGCCGGCGCAAAGGTCCTGTCGACGCGCGAAGTGCGCGTGGGTACACAGAACTTGCAGGAGGGCGGCGCTGAATACCAGATTGTCTCGGTCGTCGTGCACCGCGGCTATTCAGCTGGCAGTCAAAAAGACGACATTGCCGTGATGCGCATAGCGCCCAAGAACATTTCGATACGTCAGGGCCCCATATTGCTTCCCAGTGACGTGGGAGGATTCAAACCCATTGGAGATGGAGACCAAATGACTGTCCTCGGCTGGGGCTATACCGGTATTGTGAGGGCCAATGAACGCCACGAAATGACCCAGGCCGGCCCCCAATTTGCCCAAGACCGGCTGCGGATGGCAGATCTTGAAGCACTGAATTTGGGCGAATGCCGCAAGCGAGTGGGCAATAGTTTTACTCCGAGGAAAATATGCGGAGTGACACCCAAAAAGCAAGCTGGCGCTGGCATCACATTCAGTTGCCGTGGAGATAGCGGAGGTCCTGTCATTCAGCGATTCAATGGGCGCACTGTCCAGGTTGGCCTGGTATCAGGAGGGGTTGGTTGCGGTGCGAATAATGACAGTGGTGTGCAACAGCCATCGCTCTTTGTTGATTTGATGCAATATGCTGACTGGATCAAGGACGCGGAAAAGCACGTACTTTCAATCAGAAACAAGGTCGATCGATACCCTTGAACTGTATAACCAGGTACAGGTCAAGGCCCACTAAATGGGCCCTGACGTGCCACGGGTCCTGCGATTTGGATTACTGGTCCGTAGATCCCTGATCGGTCGACCCTTGGTCAGTGGAGCCCTGATCTGTGGAGCCTTGGTCAGTGGAGCCTTGGTCTGCCGAAGGCTGATCATTCGCAGCTGCGTCTGTTGTCTCACTTGGTGCAATTGATTCCTCGGCCAGTACTTCTTCCACAGCCTTGTCTTCTGCAGGCTTGTTGCAGCCTGCCAAGCTCAAGGACAACACTGCAGCCGATGACATGAGTATGATTTTGCGCATTTTCATTTCCCCTCTACCAAAATTTGAGTTTACACGAATTTGAGTGCTGCCAACAGCTTTTTATAACGAGCGTCGCCTCTGAGCGGATCGAGCAGAGGATCGTTGAGCAAATAAACGAGCCCAGAATCGACTGTTTCATAAGCCTTGTCGAGCGCAGCAAAAGCGCTTTCAGTGTCACTTGATTGGGCAAAAATCTGGGCCTGTTGATAAAGCGCGTTGTCGCCATATTCCTCCACAAGTGCTGCAAGCAACATCTGCGACCCATTTTTATCACCAGATTTTTGGGCGACGATTGCTTTGCCCGGCAAGGCAAGAAGATTATTCGTCTCTTGCTCAAAATCGGCTTTAGCCTTTTCCAGGTCGCCTAGCATCAAATAGGCATTGCCAATATCGCCGTGCAACGTGCTTCTTTTGGGATTCAAGGCCAACGCTTTTCTACCCAGCTCTATTGCCGCGACATAGGACCTGGCAGCATATTTGATATTTCCGGCCGATTTGAACATGGATGCGTTAAGAGGATCCAGAGCCGAGGCTCGGTCAATCGCTGCATCGGCGTCCTTGAATCGACCAGTCCGCGCACAAAAAACAGCATAGCGACTGAGCACGTCAACGTCGCGCGGAGCAAGGGCATAGGCGCGCTCGTAGGGTGCGCGCGCCGCCTTGGCATCTAGCCGGCCATAGAATAGCGCATAACCAAGTGCGGCAAAGCCTGCTGCATAACCAGAAGCAATACTTGTCGCACGCTTGGCCTCTGAGACTGCCTCTCCATATAGTGATTTGCGTTCGTCCACGTCTGCATATTGGTTTGCAATCACTGCAAGGGCCCGCGACCGCATAGCCCTGGCAGCTGCATAATTTGGATCGATGGCAATCGACCGCTCAAATTTCGTCAAGGCCGCTCTTTCCGAGCCTTCATCGATATGTGCCTCAAACAGATCGCGTCCGCGCAGATAGGCATCGAATGCCGCAAGGCTTTGCGTACCGCCGACCCGTAACGCCTTTTTTCCAGCTGCCTCGCTGTCCATTGCGACTGATAGGGCACCCGCCACGGCATCAGCGATTTCGCTTTGAATTGCAAATATGTCCGACAATTGGCGTTCAAATGTTTGCGCCCACTTGCTAATCCCGGTTTTACCATCAATCAGGTCAGTCGCAATCTTGAGGCGATCCCCCATTTTCTGAACATTGCCATCTAACAAAAATGAGACGTGCAACTCTTTTGCAATCGACCGCGCGTCTCCGCCATGGTCGCGAAACTGGTTCGACGAGGTTTGGCCGACGATTTCGAGCAGTGCATTTCGTGACAGGTTGGAACGGATCTCCGATGCGAGCCCGTCAGAAAAATAGCGCTGCGCAGGATCGCCGCTAAGATTGTCAAATGGAAGTACTGCAACGCTGTTATTTCCTATTTCGTCACCAAAGATCCCTGCAGTCCATGCAAGAAATCCACCTCCAGCGGCTGCGACTGTCAACCCTGTGCCCAATGCCACCCGCCGGGTAACTGGCGTAGATTGGAAGGACTTGGCAACGGGCAAGTCGATGGTCTTGTCGTGAAGTGCTGCGATTGCGCGCAACAGGCGTTGAATTTCAATATCGTCCGCGCTCATTTTCGCATTGGCCAAATTGATTACCTGGAACTGGCCGAAACCCAAGGGCGGATCCGTTCCATCTAGCGAAAGCGGAACAAGAACACCCCGGTCTCGCCCCCGCGTCGTCTCATCATGCACCCAGTGTGAATGTACAGACTTCTTCGACCACAAAACCACGACCGCCTTGGCGCGATCGAGCGCGTCTTCAGTCGCGCGCGAAAATTGTTCCCCGCCCTCCAGGAGCCCATCCCACCATGTGGCAAAGCCGGCGTCTTGGATGAGGCGAATAATAGGCACCGCACGCGCTTGGTCGTCTCGCGAATAGCTGAAAAAAACTGTGGTTTGTTTCAAGTCCAGGCTTCCGTGGAGCGGATCGCCTTCAGTCAAAATCATGCGTGCCCCCTAGCTGTCAGGCAACTATGTATGTCAGCCTTGAATGGGCGATTATGGTCCCACTCTTTACCTGCAGTTGCAACTTATATCTACTGGGCCCGAGAACAGGTGATCGAGCAGTCCTTTTGGGTGACATTTTAGGATTTCCATGATGATATTGCGCAGTCCTTGCAGGCCGCCGCTGGCGAACAATGCCACGATCATGAACTCCGTCTCAACGTTTTCGATTTGCAAAAGGCTTGAGAACCTTGGCCGCTTCGAACCAAAAGCCTTGGCAGGTAACCCATTCGGGGATGCTGTAATGAAGTTCCATTTTAACAGATATTTGCCCGTCCTGGTTTAGATAGTTGCGCCTCGAGCAGAAATGAGTGAACCCGGACATGATATTGTAAGCTGGTTGCAGTGAAAATCGTCCCGTTCACCCATCCATGTTGGGTCGATGAACGGTCTTCGAATTTTCATTGAGTAAGATCACCAGAGAGATGCATTTAGCATGCCATGTACTGATCGGTCCCGTGATAGGACACGGCTTACATGAAGATAGGATCTCGCCAGTTTGTTTTTGTGGTGCTAGCCGCAATTGCATTGGCAGTGGCTGGCTATTGGTGGCTGGTGCCGCATGAAAAGCAGGTCGCCACTTTTATAACCAAAACGGCACCCGCAAATCGCATATTGGCCGTCAATGGACGCATCAGGCCGAGGCTCCAGGTTGATATTCGTCCTGTGCTTGGCGGTGAACTTGTCGATTTGCCTTTCGACGTGGGCGACAGGGTGAAGGCCGGGCAGATGCTTGCGCGGATTGATGATGCACCTGAAACAGCGGCGATCGCTGTGGCTGAAGCTTCAGTGCAGGCACAACAAGCCACAGTTGCCCAAGCACGACGGGATCTCGCGCGTTTCATAGCATTGGGTCAGTTCGCAACCAAACGCGAAGTGGAGCAGAGGCGCCTCACGGTAGTTGAAGGTGAACGAGAACTGAGCCGCCGACGCGCCAATGTCGTGCAAGTTCGCGAATTACGTGATCGCCGGGTGCTTCGCGCACCCTTTGCTGGAGTGATCCTTGAACGTCTCGTCGACCCCGGCCAGACAGTAGGGCTCGAGAACATAATTTACAGATTGGCCGATCTTTCGAGCCCAGAAGTCACGATAGAGGTGGACGAGATCTATGCTGCGGAAATCACTCCGGGCAGCGAGGCAATGATCAGTCTTCCAGGACAAGATCGAGAACGCAGGGCGAAGGTGCTACACATTGAACCCCGCGTCGATCCAGCGACGGGCGCACGCAATGTTCGCTTGGGTCTGGTGGATGCAGCGATCAATGCGCCCTCTGGCCTGACGGTTACAGTCAATCTGATCATTGAGAAAAGGGATAACGCTATCAGTGTGCCCAGAAGCGCCATCATTCAATCCGGTGGCGAAGCCAAGGTCAGGGTAATCGGAGTCAATAATGTCGTGATCGAGCGTTTGATCAAGTTCATCGACTGGCCTGCAGCAGAAGTGATTGTTACTAGCGGTATCAAGTCGGGCGAACGCATCCTTTCCAACCCAGACTCGGCGCAACCAGGTGAATCCGTCCGGATTGCGAAGTAGCATGACCCCTTATGCCGTCAAGCTCGCCATCCGCCACCTCCTGTCTCATCCGGGGCAAACCGCATTGTTGATGGCAGGTGTCGCGCTGGGTGTTAGCGTGTTCATTTTCATGAGCGCGCTTATTGGGGGGTTGGCAACCCTGCTCACGCTGAGAACCGTAGGTAGTATTCCCCATGTCGTGCTTGAAATGCCCGATCGCGACCCTGCCATCTTGGCTTCAAATACACGCACGCAATTTGCCATTCAAAAGGATCTCAGTCGACGCGACCAGATTTCCATTTGGCAACCCGCCATTCCCATCATCGAAGCAAATTCACGCGTCTTGGCAGTATCGCCGCAAATCCGGGGATCAGCATTTGTCGAACGAGGCCAGGCAGTCGTGCCCGTAGGCGTGTTAGGGGTAATGCCGGCAAAATTGTCCGATATTGCAGATATCGAAGCGGCGATCGTGGATGGCAGCAGCAGCCTGCCTGCTGACGGGATCCTTCTCGGCAGCCGACTGGCGGGCGACTTGGGCCTGAGGGTCGGACAGGTTGTGCGCTTGAGCTCCGACCGCGGGCGGGTACGCAGTTTTCGTATCGGCGGTATTTTCACGCTGGGTATTGCGAGCGCCGATCGACAAGTGGTCTACATGAACTTTACAACCGCCCGTGCCCTTTTCGACCTACCGACGGGAATTTCGCGAATTGAGGTCAAGGTTGAGCCAGCTACAGATGCAGCCGAGATCGCTGAACTTTTGCAGCGTTCCACTGGTTTGAAGGCCACGGCCTGGACCGAAGAAAACAGCCAGCTATTCGAGGGGCTGGATGCACAGGCCCGAACAGGAATCATTATCAAGGCATTCTCACTGGTCACGATCATAGTCGGCATCGCCAGCGCCATGCTATTGTCC
>JBATDO010000362.1:0-3713 GCA_049663505.1 Sphingorhabdus sp. | reverse complement strand
GCGTCCAAGAAGTCTATTGCATTGGCCCTTTAACGCTATAGCCTGGATGAGCCATGAATATGGTCAAGTTCATGGTAACGCCCAATTTAGTAATCCCGGAAAACTACTCTTCGCTGATCCAAAGGTTGTGGCTATCGATCCTGATCTGCGTAATGGCACGCAGGGCATCGGTCCGTGCTATCGCCTCAGCGCGAAACGCATCTTGTGTCTGGCGTTCGGCAAGCAACAGATCGGACAAGTCAATAGCGGCAAGACCATGGCCACGGCGCAGTTTTAGAAGGGAGGCAACCTGCGACTTCAAGGCTTCGCGACTGCGTCGCCAACTGTCGAATGACGCATTTGCGCGGGCAAGATCGCCGTCAGCCATTTCCTGAACGTCGAAGCGGACAGCGGCCAATTCTGCCAAGGCGGCACTTGCCTCTGACGCGCTGCGTTCTGCCCACGCCTTGCGGTGCCCGCCGCCAATAGGCATCGAAACAACAACTCCGGCTCCGCGCTCGGCGCCGTCGCGCTCGCTGAAGGCGCGCAGGCCGACACTGGGGTCAGCCCAGCGATCTAGGCGCGCACGTTCAAATAGAATTGCGAGGCGGTCGGCCTCGGCCTGGGCTGCACCAATTTCATGACTACGTTCAATCACCTGATCGCGCATTGCTGCAAAACCCATAAGCGGGATTTCGGGCAATGGCAGTTCATCAGGGGTTTCGGGTAACGCAAGCGATGGAAACTGCGCCTGCAACCGTGCTTTTGCCAGTGCGACACGCCCTTGCGATTGCGCCGCCGTCAGCCGAGCATTGCCCAGTGCCGCTTCGGCCTGATCTGCTTCCAGCGGCGCTGCATCGCGCAGTTCCACGCGGCGTTGCACGCTTGCAAGAGCCTGTTCCAGATTGGCCACGCCTTGCATGTCCACAGCCGCTTCGGCGTTTGCGCCAAGCCAGTTCCACCAAAGTTCTGACAAAAGCAACGCCGCCTGGTGCTTGGCATCTTCCCAACGATTTTTGGCGGCGTCGATACCGAATTCGCCCGTTTTGCGGTCGAGCCGTGCTTTACCTGGAAGGCGAATGCCCCGCGAGAGGGTCGCGTCATATTCGCTATATTTGCCCTCACGGTCAACAGACCGGCTGATGAAGCTGCCACTAACTGTGAATTCATGTGGTCCGGCTTTGAGCGCACGGGCTTCCGCCTCGGCAACGCCGATACGCGCCTTGGCAGCTTCTACCGACGGATGCGCGTCAAGTGCCCCTTGCACGACCGCTTCGGGTGGCAAACCCGGTTCGGCTAATGCTGCCTGCGATATGCCAAGCAATAGAGAAATGATAACGCGCTTCATGCTTTTTCTCCCGCCGGATGAGCAAGGTCACCCGCTTCGCGTTCCGACGAACTTTCGCCAAAGCGTTCGTAGAGTATGGGCAACAGGAACAATGTGAGCAGGGTGGATGTGACCAATCCACCGATGACGACGATGGCGAGGGGTTTCTGGATTTCAGAGCCCGGCCCGCTGGCAAATAACAAGGGGACCAATCCGAACGCGGCGATGCTTGCAGTCATCAAAACCGGGCGAAGCCGCCTCTCGGCGCCTTGGCGCACAGCCTGAGCAAGCGGTATCCCTGCTTGCCGCAGCTGCCGAAAATAGCTGACCATGACGAGGCCATTGAGCACGGCGATCCCCAATAGCGCTATGAAGCCGACCGAGGCCGGCACCGAGAGATACTCGCCCGAGATCGCGAGGCTAATGATCCCGCCGACCGCCGCGAAGGGTATGTTCGCGATGATGAGCAGCGAAGCCCGTACCGAATTGAGCGTCGCATAGAGGACGATAAAGATCATCAACAGTGCCACCGGCAGCACCACCATTAGCCGGGCTGACGCACGCTGCTGGTTTTCGAACTGCCCGCCCCAGACGATACGGTACCCCGGCGGTAGCTTCACTTTAGCGCCGATGTCCGCCTTGGCTTCCTCAACGTAGCCAACGAGATCACGGCCAGAGACGAAGGCCTGCACGAGCGCAAATCGTGAACCATTTTCATGCTCCAGTTTTACAGGGCCTGCGATTTGCGCAACCGTGGCGACATCGCTGGTGCGGACCAGCTGACCGGACGGTGCTCGATATATCTGGTCTGTGAAACTGGTCGGGTCGATGCCTTCGCTTCCAGCGCCTTTGATGACAATGGGCACGCGGCGATTGCCGTCTGCCACGACGCCGGCGTGCACACCTTCCACATCTGCGCGCATCATGTCTTGGAGCATGTCAACTGGCATCCCAGCGCGACCGGCGGCCAACCTGTCTATGTCTATCTGGAGGTAATCAACGGTATCATTCGCCACTGTCATGGCTTCAGTAGTGCCATCAATTTTTTGGAGCCGTGCCTGAATCTCCCCGGCAAGACGCGAGAGTTCCTTCAGGTCGGGTCCAAACAGCTTGATAGCAAGGTCACCGCGCGCACCTGTCAGCATTTCGGAAATGCGCATCTCGATGGGTTGGGTGAAGCTGGGTTCGATACCGGGGAGATCATCCATTACTTTCCGGATTTCCTCGACCAGCCAGTCCTTGTCCTGCACGCGCCATTCCTCGCGCGGCTTCAGCCGCATGAAGCTGTCGGTCTCATTTGGACTCATCGGGTCAAGTCCGAGTTCATCGCTGCCGACGCGCGCGATGATGTCCGTTACTTCAGGCACTTGCGACAGGATCGCGCGCTGCACTTTCAAATCGCCTTCAAGGCTGTGATCGATGCTGATGCTGGGATATTTGGCAAGTTGAACGAGTGTCGACCCTTCATCCATCGTGGGAAGGAAGGTCTTGCCGGTTATCCAATATGCCCCGCCGGCTGCTACAAGCGATGCCGCTGCAATGCCCGAAACTAGCCGACGGTTTACAAAGGCCATTTCCAGAAGGCTGTGATAGCGCGGTCCAATCTGGCGCATCAACCAAGGTTCCTGATGACCGTCTACCTGTCTCAGGCCAAAATAAGCGAGCACCGGAATCAACGTCAGCGAGATCATTAATGCCGACATGAGCGACAATATGATTGTGAGCGCAACGGGTCCGAACAGCTTGCCCTCCAGTCCTTCCAGGGTCAACAGCGGCAGGAACACAAGCGCAATGATAAGCATACCCGAGGCAACTGGCGTTGCCACTTCGGCAGCAGACACTAAAACAGCGTGCAGCTTTCCCTGGCGGCGGTGGTTGGGATCTGACAGTCGTTCCACGACATTCTCGACCACAACCACCGCGCCGTCTACCAATATGCCCACAGCAATAGCCAGCCCGCCCAAGCTCATCAGATTGGCGGTCAGACCGATTGACCCCATGACGATGAAAGTCAGCAACGCCGCCATCGGCAGGGCAATGGCCACGATGATTGCCGCGCGGAAATTACCGAGAAACAGGAGCAAAAGCAAAACCACCAGCACGGTTGCTTCCAGCAACGCGGCTTCGACCGTACCGACTGCCCGTCCGATCAGATCGGACCGATCATAGAAGACATCGATGGTCATACCCTGTGGCAAGCTGGTCTTGATTTCATCCAAGCGGGTTCGCACGCCTGATACGACCTTGCTCGCATCAGCACCGCGCAGTCCGATAACGAGACCCTGCACCGCCTCTCCCTTGCCATTCTTGGTCACCGCGCCATAGCGGGTCAGCGCGCCAGTACGGACGCTGGCAACATCGCTGACACGCAGGACTGCGCCTCCAGCAGCGCGGACCACAACATTGG
>JBATDO010000361.1:0-5867 GCA_049663505.1 Sphingorhabdus sp. | reverse complement strand
GTCCAGCGGCGTGCCCGGATGACACAATAATTGCAACATATTGTCCAAACGACTCTCCCCGTGCTAGGCGCACCAGCAACATGACCAGCTATAGCTCCGACCTTCTCCGCCTGCTCGACGAGCGTGGCTACATTCATCAGGCCACAGACGCCGCCGCGCTCGATGCCTTGGCGCACAGAGAGGTCGTGCCAGGCTATATCGGGTTCGACGCCACAGCGCCATCGCTTCATGTCGGCAGCCTCGTGCAAATCATGCTATTGCGCCGTCTTCAGCAGGCTGGGCACAAGCCAATCGTCCTGATGGGAGGGGGTACCAGCAAGATTGGAGACCCAAGCTTCAAGGACGAAGCGCGCAAGATGCTAACACCCGATGTGATTTGCGATAACATCGCGTCGATCAAGCGCATTTTCGAGCGTTTTCTCAAATTTGGAGACGGACCAACCGATGCGGTCATGCTGGACAATTCAGAATGGCTCGACAAGTTGGAATATATCCCGTTTTTGCGCGATGTCGGCCAGCATTTCTCGATCAACCGCATGCTGAGTTTCGATTCGGTCAAATTGCGACTTGAACGCGAACAATCGCTCTCATTTCTCGAATTCAACTACATGATTTTACAGGCATATGACTTCATGGAGCTTTCCCGTCGAGCCAACTGCAGGCTGCAGATGGGGGGATCTGATCAATGGGGTAATATCGTGAACGGTATTGAACTGACGCGCCGCATGGAGGCAAAGGAAGTGTTCGGTGTGACGACTCCGCTGATCACGACCGCAGATGGCGGAAAGATGGGCAAGACTGTTTCTGGTGCGGTCTGGTTACATGAAGACCAATTACCGGCTTATGACTACTGGCAATTTTGGCGAAATACGGACGACCGTGATGTCGGCAAGTTTTTGCGACTGTTCACCGACCTCCCGCTGGCCGAAATCCAACGTCTCGAGGCACTTGAGGGTTCCGAAATAAACGCAGCCAAGATTGCACTTGCCAATGCAGCAACCTCGATGTGCCGTGGCGAAGACGCGGCCAACATCGCCGCCGAGACGGCAAGAAAGACTTTTGAAGAAGGCACAGCGGGCGGCGACCTGCCCGTCTTGCACGCGAATGATGCAATTTTGCTCATTGATGCACTCGTTGCACTGGGATTTGTTGCTTCAAAGAAAGAGGCTCGGCGAATGATCCAGGGTGGCGGAGCGCGAATCAACGGCGTTGCTATTTCGGATGAAGAATGCCTGATCCAAATGGACGCGCAACCGGTCAAAATATCGGCCGGCAAGAAAAAGCATGGCCTGGTGGAGTTTTGAACAAAAACCTAGGTTAATTATTCCCCCAGCACGACTTTACCAATTATTTGTAACTTGATGTCATCTTGGCACTCATCGGAATCAAAAAATGAGGTCGCAATCCATGGCGCATGCCGCTCAAAATACCGACTTAGATCTACGCCGCGCCGCAAGACACCGCGCTGACCACAAGGTCATCGCGGAAAGCAAGGTCCACGGCGACCAGACCATACATGTGGTAAACGTGTCAGCGCATGGCTTCATGATTGACAATAACCCGGGATTTGAACGCGGTGATCGTGTCGAACTGCGATTGCCAGTGATCGGTCGGATCGAATCCCTGGTTATATGGACCGTGGAAAATCGAGCGGGTTTTCAGTTTGAACGCGTCGTTCGCCTTCCCGATTTCTTGGCGTTGCTTGAGCATGTCAGTCCCAAGTTGCGTTAACCGCCTCGCAGTGTAGCGATCCCGGCATCGCGTTCGAACAAATACAGCGCCAGTCTGGCTGCCTCGCCCCGCGACCCGGCGAGACCGCCATCCCGGTCAAGTAGCAACCGCGCGTCATCTGCTGCTACGCTTATCAATTCGCGAACCTGCTCGGGTGTAGCTACCCGGAATGGACTGTCTCCCGATTGACGCGTGCCAAGCATTTCTCCAGCCCCCCTCAATTTCAAATCTTCCTCAGCGATCCGGAACCCGTCATTTGTTTCGCGCATCAGCGCCAGGCGCGCCCGCGCTGTTTCCCCGATTTGGGTGCCGCGCACGAGCAAGCACACAGATTTTTCTGCTCCGCGCCCCACACGTCCCCTTAGTTGGTGCAATTGGGCCAGTCCGAAACGGTCTGCTGCCTCTATGATCATCAGGCTTGCATTTGGGACATCAACTCCCACCTCAATGACAGTGGTTGCCACCAGCAACCTTGCCTCGCCCTTGATGAAGCGTTCCATGACCGCGTCCTTTTCCGGTCCTTTCATACGACCATGAACAACCGCAACCTGGTCTCCAAAAAGGGTGCGCAACTGCTCAGCGCGCTGTTCAGCAGCAGCAAGGTCACTATTTTCGCTTTCTTCGACAAGTGGACAGACCCAGAAGGCTTGCTTGCCTGCAGACAAGTGCCTGGCTACACCCTCCACGATTTCTGGCAATCGGGACTGGGAAATAACTCTTGTTTCAACAGGTGTTCGGCCTGGCGGCAGTTCATCCAGTTTGGAACTGTCCATTTCGCCATAGGCCGCCAACGCCAGGCTTCGTGGGATCGGTGTTGCCGTCATTACAAGCAGATGGGGCACCCGCCGCCCCTTGCGCGAAAGCATAAGCCTCTGAGAAACGCCAAAACGGTGTTGCTCATCGATTATGGCCACCGCCAGGCATTTATAGGTTACTGCTTCTTGAAAAATTGCATGAGTACCCACCAGGATATTGATCGAGCCATCGGCAAGGCCCATCAGCGTTGCCTCGCGAAGCCTGCCCTTCTCGCGACCAGTCAAGATGGCGACATTCACTGGCAATCCCGACATCAGCTTTTGCAAACTCGCAAAATGCTGCCGTGCGAGAATTTCGGTAGGAGCAAGCATTGCTCCTTGCATCCCTGACTCGACCGCCCGAAGCAGCGCCATCACTGCAACCATCGTTTTTCCTGCCCCCACATCGCCTTGCAGTAAACGCAGCATGGGCCGGGATTGAGCAAGATCTCCGTCAATTTCGCTAATGGTCCGCTTCTGCGCATTTGTCAGCGAGAATGGCAAACGAAGTTGCTCTGTTAGGGAATTGTCGCCGGGCAAAGGCCAGGAAACGCGCTTGTCCATCGAAGCTCGAACAAGTCGCAGAGCAAGCTGGTTAGAAAATAGCTCGTCATACGCAAGCCTGTCACGCGCTGACTGGTCGTCCTTGCGATGAACAATGTGCAACGAGTCATGCCATGATGCCCAACCGCGCGCAGCAACCAGGCTCGGTTCGATCCATTCTGGAAGCACGGGCAGCTGGTCAAGCACCGCAGCTGCCAACTGCCCCACGCGCCGATTGGTTAGCCCTTCCGAAAGCGGATAGATCGGCTCTGCCAATCCGGGTGCTCCCTCTTCACCCGCCGCAACTATGTGGTCTGGATGGACCATTTGCAGTTCTTCGCCATATCGTTCCAGCTTTCCAGAAATGATACGTTCTTCGCCAATCGGCAGCAGTTTGCGGGCCCACCCCCCGTTTCGTCCAAAAAAGGTCAAGGTGATGTAATTGCCTTCAGAATCGACGCAAACGATTCTAAACGGAGCACGTGGGCTGTTGCTGCTGCGCTGGTCGACAACAGTCAGTCGGACGATGATATTGCTTCCGACATCCGCGCCGTCGAGTTTCGAAACTGCCTTTCGATAAGTCCAACTCGCTGGAAAATGATAAGCTATATCCTTGGCGCGCTCTAGGCCAAGACGTTCAAGCGGCTTGGCCAGACTGGGACCGACCCCCTTCATGGCACGCACTTCGGCAAATAACGGATTGAGTATATCGGGGCGCATGGTTAGGGCCGCTTATAACTCCCTCATCAACCTAAGCCAGTATTAAGGACGGCCACATGGACGCGGACCCCTATCGCCGAAAATTGCATTTCCGCGCACATCATCGCGGCACGCGTGAAGCAGATGCAATGGTTGGTGGATTTTTTGACCATTATTCGGAAGGTTGGAGCGAAACTGAATATGCCTGGTTCGAAAGACTCCTTGAAGAACAGGATGTCGACATCATGGGATGGGCCTTGGGTACCCAAGACGTTGACCCCGCCTTCCAGGGGCCATTGATCGATTTATTGAAGCGGCTTGATTTTATTGCGCGGCCTCCGGGGATCCATGAATAAGTGCCAATGCCTGACCTTCAGAATATCATAAGGGCACAAACGCCACTGACGCTATCGTCGGTACCGTCAGGCTTTGCACCGTTGTTGCTTGCAGATCTGACACGAGCGGCCAAACGCCGGACAATGTACATTGCGCCCGACGATGCATCAATGCGCGCAATCGCAGACACGGTGCCCTATTTTGCGCCAGAGATCGAGATATTGCAGCTACCGGCCTGGGACTGCCTTCCCTTTGACCGCGCGTCGCCGTCTCTTGCAGTTACTGCCCAGCGCATGGCCACATTGCAGTCTCTTCAGCAACCAAGCGACCGCAAACAGCTGCTTCTCACCACCATTGGCGCAGTTATCCAGAGGTTCGTGACACCATTTAGGATACGCCAGACAGGAGAACGGCTCGCTGCAGGGCGTGAGATAAGTCGAGAACGACTTGCCAGCTTGCTCCAGTCCAACGGGTATTTCCGTGTTGACACTGTTGCCGAAGCGGGTGAGTTCGCGATGCGAGGCAGCATCGTCGACCTGTTCCCAGCAGGCAGCGAGCATGGCCTCAGGCTTGATTTTTTCGGCGATGAGATCGAGAGCATTAGGCGCTTCAGCACATCCGACCAACGCAGTATCGATAGAATAGAGCATTTCGACCTGTTGCCCGCTGTCGAAGCGCTGATGGACGAAGAATCCATCCGGCGTTTTCGCACCGGATATCGTGAGAGATTTGGGGTCACGGCTACAGGTGACCCGCTTTATCAAGCAGTATCCGAAGGCCGTCGCTTGTCCGGCATGGACCATTGGTTGCCATTGTTCGAAGAACGCATGTCGACCGTATTTGATCATGTCGGGTCTGAAACTCTTGTGGTCCGTGACGCTGGAGCTGCATCGGCTGGGCAATCACGATTGGATGCAATTTCGGATTATTATGACAACCGGATTCGTGCACAAGTTGCTGAACCGGGAAGTTATCGTCCTTTACCGCCCGAACTGCTGTATTTGTCTGCTTCAGAGATTGAATCCCAGTTTTCCGCCCATGCCGCGCATGAGCTCAGTCCTTTTGCGCAACCTGATTCGAAAAACATAGTCGACTTCGGGATTGCCGCTGGGCGTGATTTCGCTCCCGAACGCGCGCAAAAGTTGAACATATACGAGGCGGTGGCAGCTCACCTGCACACGCTCGTCAAATCCGGCACCAAGGCAATCGTGGCAAGCTACTCAGCCGGCGCTCGCGAACGATTGAAGGGTTTATTGGCCGACCACGGCGCGCCAACTCTTGTCGAAACAGATGGATGGCAACGGTCTTTGGGATTGACCAAGGGCCAAGTTGCAATGGTCGTGCTGCCAATTGATCATGGATTTGCAACACCTGATGTCGCGTTGATCAGTGAACAGGACATGCTTGGCGACCGACTTGTGCGCCGCCAGAAGCGACGAAAATCGGCTGACGCATTCCTGGCCGAGTTGGCCGCACTAACACCAGGTGACCTGGTTGTGCACCAAGAGCATGGCATTGGCCGATATGAAGGGCTGGTTTCAATCCCGGTAGGCAATAGCCCACATGACTGTGTCGCACTTTCCTATTCTGGTGGCGACAAGCTCTACGTACCAGTCGAAAATATCGACGTATTGTCGCGCTATGGATCCGATAGCGAGCATGTGTCGCTCGACAAACTGGGCGGCGAGGCGTGGCAGCGGCGCAAATCAAAGCTCAAGGAAAGGATCCGTGCGATTGCGCACGAGCTCCTGAAGACTGCCGCAG
>JBATDO010000360.1:0-18371 GCA_049663505.1 Sphingorhabdus sp. | reverse complement strand
GTCTGGAGCCATGGCTTGATCGAGGCATATTGTGCGTAAAAATGGGTGAAGTCAGGCACCAGGTCCTTGATCACTTCCATATGGGGCAATGGCGTGATTGTGACTTCAGACTTGCAATCCTCGATTGCAGTCGTGCAGGCGAGACCATTTTTACCATCGATGTTCATCGAGCAGGAGCCACAAATCCCTTCACGGCATGAACGGCGAAAGGTGAGCGAGGAATCCTGCTCGCTCTTCATCTTGATCAGCGCGTCGAGGACCATTGGGCCACAATTGGCCGTATCGACCTCGAACGTGTCATAACGCGGGTTCTGACCCGAATCCGGATCATAGCGATAGACCTTGAATTTCTTGGTCGCGCCATCCGTTGTGGCTGCGTGGGCTTTGCCCTTTTGTACCTTGCTGTTCTTAGGAAGGAAGAAATCGGCCATGTCTATGTCCTGTCAATCCGCTGTTCGTGCGGATGCCCTAACCAAGACACAACGCAATCACAAGTCCTCAACGACATGAGTCGTGATTGATTTTCTTGGCCAGACTGACGCGCAATTTGTCGATTTTGCGCCCGTCCATGTCAACGATTTCGAAATGCCAGCCTTGGTCGACGAACGATTCGCCCTCTTCGGGCAGGTGACGCAATATATGCAGGACATGGCCAGCAGCGGTCGCATAGTCGCGGTCCTCGGCGAGGTCCATGTTAAGCGTCTCGGCCATGGCGTCGGCCGACATTGCACCCGAGACAAGCATCGAACCGTCGTCGAGGACCACGATATTGGGCGCACTTCCCTGCGCCTGGTCTGAAGCAAATTCACCTGCAATTGCAGCCAGCAGGTCATTGGGAGTGACGATGCCTTCGAAATGGCCGTACTCGTCATGGACCAGGAGCATCGGTACTTCCGACGACCGCAGGATTTCCAGCGCGTCCATCGCATCGAGCTGATCGGGTATGATTTCCGCCCGCCGCATCAGCGCCCGTATATCGAGTGGCTCGCCCTTGATTTGCGCGATAACGATGTCACGCGACTGGACAACACCGATGATGTCATCGCCGTCCTCACCCGTCACTGGCAACCTTGTGTGAAGAGAGTTGACGAGGGCTGCACGCACTGCATCTTCTGATGCACCTGCGGCAATTCGGTCGACATCTGTCCGCGGCGTCATGACTTCGCGCACGGGTCGGTCGGCAAGTCTAACCACGCCCGCGATCACTTTGTGTTCATGTTCCTCGATGATCCCGGCATGCGTGGCTTCGGCAAATACCATGCGCAGCTCTTCGGCGGTCAATGCGTCACGGCTATCGCGACGCAGCCCCAGAAGCCGGAAAATCAGTGCGCTCGACCGGTCGAGAAGCCAAACCACCGGTGCGGTCACCCGCGCCAGCAATTCCATGGGAGCAGCCATGATAACGGCAATGCGCTCCGGTGCAATCAGCGCGAACTGCTTGGGTACGAGTTCGCCAACAACGAGAGACAGATAGGTCGTTATGCCGATAACGATCCCGAACCCCGTGGTAGGCGCCCAGTTTGGGGGAAGGCCCCACGCAGCCAGGCGTTCGCCTACCGGTTGCCCAAGCGTAGATCCCGAATATGCCCCGGCGATAATCCCAATAAGCGTAATGCCGATCTGGACCGTCGACAGGAACTTGCCCGGGTCGCGCGCCAATCTGAGCGCTGCAAGTGCTCCGCGGCTCCCATCGTCGGCCATGGCCTTCAGCTTTGCAGACCGCGCTGACACGATGGCGAGTTCCGACATCGCGAAAACGCCATTGAGCGCAATCAGCGCCAATATCGTTGCGGCGTCAAACCAGGGAAAAGGATGAAGTGGTTCCATCGAGTAGGTAGCGCCATATCTCGTGCAAGCGCCATTTGGCAACATCTTCGCCAAAATTTGTGATATATTTGTCCAATCCGGTCACGATTTGGGACTTTCGTGCAGGCACATTTCAAAATTGTAAAATGTTCATGGATCAGAATCTGTTCATATTAGTTATGGTTAGACAACAAGTGCAACAAGTTAGGGAATATCTATGAAAAAGAACCAGATTTTGACAGCCATGCTGTTGACAGCCATCCTGCCACTGTCGGCATGTGTCACCGACCCGGAAACAGGCAACAAGACAATTTCAAAAGCGGCGATCGGCGGCATCGGCGGCGCCCTTGGCGGTTACCTGCTTGGTGACCTGATCGGTGGTAGGCGCGATCGAACCGAAAAGATCGTGGGTGCAGGCATCGGTGCGGTAGCTGGTGCAGGCGTCGGCTATTACATGGACGAACAGGAACGCAAGCTGCGCCAACAGACTGCAGGTACTGGCGTCAATGTCATCAGGGATGGCGACAATCTCGTGCTGGACATGCCATCGGGCATCACATTTGACGTTGACAGCTCGACGGTGAAACCAGGTTTCCAGTCGACGCTCGACCAAGTGGCAAGCACCTTGACCCAGTATGAAAAGACCTATGTGGACGTGATGGGTCACACCGACTCGACCGGTTCGGACAGCTATAACCAGGCATTGTCTGAACGCCGTGCGTCGGCTGTTGCTGGATACCTGACCAGCCGCGGCGTTCAATCGGCGCGTCTGGCCACCAAGGGTTATGGCGAAAGCCAGCCAAAGGCGAGCAATCTCGACGAAGCTGGCAGGGCTGCCAACCGCCGTGTAGAAATCCGGCTGGTTCCCGTAACGGCCAGCTAAGGTTAGACTGAAACGCCCTGCAGCAACTTAGGCAGAGCACCGCTCTCGCCCCGTGCCTCGGCCATGAAAAAGGCCTTGGCGGGGCGGGTGCGTTGCACCAGTCCCATGCCGAAGCGGCGCACCGCAGAAGCGGTCTTGCCCGGAATCGAGAATAGCCGGGTGAGGCCGTCGGTCGAGGCTGCGACCAGCAGCGTGTCGACGCTGCGCCAGCGGCTGTAGCGGTCAAGCAACTGGGCGTCGCCCAGGTCCAGGCCGAGCCGCATTCCGTCGACCAATACTTCGGTAAGTGCTGCCACATCGCGCAGTCCCAGGTTCAGCCCTTGTCCAGCGATCGGATGGATTCCGTGCGCGCTGTCGCCTATCAGCGCCAGTCGTTCAGAAATAATCGAGGCTGCGTGGTGAAATCCCAGCTTGTACGACGACACGGGAGCCGCGAGTTCGACCGTTCCCAGAATCGCGCCCATCGCCTTTTCGAGCTCGGCTGCATAAGCGCGCGGAGACAATTTCAGATAAGCAGGACCATCGGCTTCGTCTACTGACCACACAATGGCAGATCGATGACGACCGTCTTCTGCGTCACGCATCGGAAGCACCGCAAAGGGGCCGGCCGGATAAAAAATTTCATAGGCAATATTCCCATGCGGTTTTTCATGGAAAATGGCTCCGACCATCGCGCTATGGCCATATTGCCATTGCGCAATCCTGATCCCTGCCTCGTCGCGCGTTTGGCTTTGACGACCTTCGGCAACGATCATGAGGTCTGCGACGAGCGTCTCGCCATTTGCCAGTGCAACACGCGCGCGTCCTGGATCCCGGGACTTGCTGACGATCTCGACCGGCATGTGCAGGCTGATTGCATCATTGGCCATCGCCGCTTGGTATAAAATGCCTCGCAAATATCGGCTTTCGAACATCTGGCCGAGATATCCGTCTTCGGCGCTGGGTACGAAATCGAGCGCACCAGGCTTCAACCCGTCACTCACCCAGATCTGCTTGATCGGGCAGCCCTGACCCGAAAGCGCATCGCCTACACCGACCGCCTCGAGAAGTTTCATGCTCGAACTCGAAATCGCAAAGGTCCGGCCGTCAAAACCGGGCTCCAGCATTGCGGCCTGGTCAGCGCGGTCGATGACATGGCTCGAGATCCCGTGTGCCGCGAGCGCCAGCGCCTGAGTAAGGCCGATAAGTCCGCCACCGATAATGATTACATCTGCTCTTTTATCCATGGCACCTTATGGCCCAGATGATGCACAGGTTCAAAGGGGGAATTCGTTCACTCGCCAACGAATTTGCGTGCACCTCTTTCGGGCTGGTATTTCAAGCAGAACACGGGTGACGGAGGTGCGCTCAGAACTAATATGTGCTCGAAAAAGAGCAAATCGTACCCTACCAGGGTCACAGCAGATGGCGCACAATATTCCTGTCCAATTACCCGAAAACCGATGTCTTTCCGGTGCACCCCGATTGATCTGCCAGCCATCGAAAATCACGCTCATGTGAAGCCGGTGAAGCTCTAACGCTTGACGGGGAGTCCGCCGGCAGCGAAAAGGGCCGTATTAACCAACTATGGCACCTATTCATGGCTTCGCGAACACCCAAACTCAATCCCAAGGCAAAAATGGCAAATTGGCGCCAGATGATGCGCGCCTCACTGATTCGCAGCAGTGCACTCATCGCCGCAGCCGCACTTGGCATGTTTGCCCTGTTTTACGGGATGGCAGTGCTGAGCTATTCTGCTGCCGATGCAGCCTTCAACAGCGCTTCCGGCAGTGTCCAGCATAACTGGATGGGCCAAAGCGGGGCTTATGTGTCTGATGCAGTTCTCTTCCTTTTCGGACTTCCTGCAATCTGTTTGCTGCCCTTGATGCTGGTTTTTGCGCGAAGAATGTGGCGCAATGTGCCGCAACCGCAGTGGAAGCGGCAGCTTGCATTATGTCTTGTCGGCATGCTCTTGCTGGGATTTGGAATGGCTTATTGGCAGCATGGGAGCGATATTGGCCTTCCCGCCGGGTGGGGCGGCACCATTGCCCTTTTGCTCGACAGCGTCGCCAGCGCGCTTGTCGGTCAAATCGAGGGAGCGCTCGCGACAGCTATTCGGGTGCTTTTGATAGTGGCAAGCCTGATTGGCGGGATCGTGCTTGTCATACGTTCGCTTGAACTGGAGCGACCGTTGTTCCGCATCTCTCCATTGGCGCTTCCCAAGCTGGCCTCCGCCAGGGTCGAAACGCAGATTTACGGGGCAGATGATTATGTCGCACCTGCAATGGCAGAGCCCAAACCGCCACGCCGACCCGTTGAACCTGAAAACCGAAAGCCACCCTTGATCGAGGACCGCACTGTAGCTCCAAGAAAAGCTGCATTCTCGACAGGCGCGCGGCAGGGAGATTTTTTCGGAAGCTTCACATTGCCCTCGCTGGACCTGCTTGATCCTCCTCCCTCCGTCTCGGTACCCAAGCTCGACAAGGCAGCCCTTGAGGCCAATGCGCGACTGCTTGAATCGGTGCTCGATGATTTTCACGTCAAGGGCCAGATTGTGGCCGTTCGTCCCGGTCCTGTCGTCACGATGTACGAACTGGAACCGGCAGCAGGGATCAAGTCGAGCCGGGTTATCCAGCTTGCCGAAGACATCGCGCGCAACATGTCTGCCCTGTCCGCGCGTGTTTCGGTGGTGCCCGGCCGCACGGTCATGGGAATCGAACTGCCTAACGCTCACCGCGAGGCGGTCGTATTCCAGGAAATGGTCGGATCTGGCGCATTTGCCGACCAGAAAGGCGCGCTACCAATCATCCTCGGCAAGAACATATCGGGTGATCCTGTCATTGCCGACCTCGCGCCGATGCCACATCTGCTTGTCGCGGGAACCACCGGATCGGGTAAATCCGTCGGACTGAACTGCATGATCCTGTCGTTGCTTTATCGACTGACGCCTGACCAGTGCCGAATGATCATGATTGATCCAAAGATGCTCGAACTCAGCATTTATGATGACATCCCGCATCTGCTATCACCCGTGGTGACGGAGCCCGCCAAGGCAATCCGTGCCCTCAAATGGGCGGTCGAGCAAATGGAAGAGCGTTACCGGATGATGTCCTCTCTTTCGGTCCGCAATCTTGCAAATTTCAACGAAAAGGTCCGCGCCGCCAAGGCCAAGGGAGCGCCCTTGGGTCGCAAGGTCCAGATCGGTTACGATCCGATGACCGGCCAGCCCCAATATGAGGAAGAAAGCCTTGCGTTTGAACCGATGCCGCAGATCGTGGTGATCGTAGACGAACTTGCCGACCTGATGATGACTGCTGGCAAGGAGGTGGAATTCCTGATCCAACGCCTCGCACAAAAGGCACGGGCAGCAGGGATTCACTTGATCATGGCAACGCAACGGCCTTCAGTCGACGTCATAACGGGCGTCATCAAGGCCAATTTGCCAACCCGTATTTCCTTCCACGTGACTTCGAAGATCGACAGCCGGACAATCCTTGGCGAGCAAGGTGCCGAGCAGCTGCTTGGAAAAGGTGACATGCTCTACATGGCGGGGGGACGCTCTCTCACGCGTATTCACGGACCGTTCGTCTCGGATGACGAAGTTCGTCGTGTAGCCGACCATTGGCGTGGGCAAGGCCAACCCGAATATATCCAGGCGGTTACCGAAGAACCCGAAGACGGTGGCTTCGACTTTGGCGCGATGGGCGGTGATGACGATCCCGAAGATGCCCAGTATCGCAAGGCGTGCCAGATCGTTTTCGAAAGCCAGAAGGCATCGACCAGCTGGATCCAGAGGCAATTGCGGATCGGCTACAACAGCGCTGCCAGGCTCATTGACCGGATGGAAGAGGACGGCTTTGTCAGTGCACCCAACCATATCGGCCGCCGTGAAGTCTTGCGCGACCGCAACGGTGACCCAATTTAACGTTCAGTATTGGTTCAATGCGCAAGGCATAGTCGGCAAGCGAATTTCAAAAGGACATACCCACCATGAATTTTCGTTCGCTCAGCCACATGCTTGTGCCGGTCGCCCTGGTCATCACTATCCCGACCTCGGCGCAAAGCCAGACTGACAAGATGGCGCAAGTGGTGACGCACATGAAGGCGGTTGGCACCATGACTGCCAATTTCACCCAGACTGACCGCAATGGCGGGACTGTTGCCGGCAAGCTCTTGCTCAAACGTCCCGGTCATGTCCGCTTTGAGTATCAAAAAGGCGTGCCGCTGCTGATCGTCGGCGACGGCAAGGCATTGACACTCATCGATTATGAAGTGAAGCAGGTACAGCGTTGGCCCATCCGGAATAGTCCGCTTGCAGCCTTGCTCGATCCCGGCCAGGATCTGGCGCGATATGGCAAACTTCTACCCGGCTCGACGGACAAAGTGACAAGCATCGAGGTCCGCGATCCAAAGCGTCCCGAGTTTGGGACCATCACGATGATTTTTGTAAGGCAGGACAGCGCACCTGGTGGTCTCACGCTAAGTGGCTGGGTGGCGCTCGATTCGAAAAACAATCGCACAAGCATCCGACTCGAAAATGTCAAATTCAACGGAAATATTCCTAATTCGAGCTTTACCTGGAAAGACCCGCGGCCAGTTCGTCGGAAATCTTGAGTATAGGCGATGAAACGATGCTGAGCGCCGACCAAATGCCGGGCAACTGCACCTTGTTCATCTGGCTGACAGGAAATAACTGTATAAATTAAGACATCAGCGGTTGGCAGTTTGTGTGGTTTTCCCCCTGTTGCCCACAACGTGACGTCAACCCTGATATCCGCGTGACGAACGCAAGCTTAGCCCTCATCCCAAATGCCCCCGGGATGAGGGCTTTGCTTTTTCGGCAGTGTCTCAGATGGAATTTAGGAATAAGCCCTCAACTTCTGGCGGGAAAAAATAACCGCGTATGCAATCAATCGAACGGACCGCTACCTGCACATGACTTTGATGGTAAAATGCCGCGCCATCATAAAGTTCATCGCCTTCTGTAAACATACCGCGCACAGTATCAAAGTGCGGCAGAGGAGTTTGCTCGTCGTCGTCGAGAGGGTAATCCATAATTGCGTGCAAATGTTTGATGACATCACAGTCTAAGGCCCTCGCTCGTCTATCTCTATCTCCGCCCCTTCTGGCATTGGTGTTTTTTGGCATCGGTCGATTTGCAGCTTTGTAAAATGCGCGAAGAGAATCAAACGCGCTCTTTACGAGTTCCTGATCCTGACGGTTAAGCAGGTCGAGACAGTTTCGAAGGTCAATTATTGCGCCTACGACGGCGGGCTTTTCGTAGTCCCCATCAGATGCTCTTGTACAGGCCCATTCCCACGCCCTGAGGGGATCTGACTCCCAGAAATAAATTCCCGGTCCGACCCAATCGTAGGACGTATCACTCGGTGTAAGTGACACTGCTCTGGCCACCACTTTGCGAGCTAATTCTAACTCGCACCCGTGATAACCCAATACAAATGACGTAGCTAATCGACTCAAGCAGCAGCAATAGTCTTTTTACGTGGCGTCGGGTCCGGACCGAAGCCTTCGCGCTTTAGAGCAGTGTTCGCAACAGCGCGCGACGTGGTGTACTTTGCAGTATAGCCTTTGATTTTTTCCATAATTGCTGCGTTGCGCTGTTCGTGGGTCATTGCCCCGGGCTCCTTTTGCCGCGTTAAACTCTACGATCGTAATCATCTGAGGATTAACGTGTCGAAAACGTCGCAATTTTTATGCTGCAAAATACTCGAAACGGCAAACGCTTTTTACTGCCCATGCTTTTTTGTAAGGGCCGCACGGCTAAGTGACCGGTGCGTATTTGTCATTGATCGGAATAACATCATCCAGGGACCAGCGGTGGTGGATAATTCCGACAGCCGTTGCCACCCGTCCCTGTTAAATTCCCTCCTTCTCGCCAGTCGCAGTCTTATCGATCATACCAAGAAGGAAAATTGCGTCTGCCTTTTCATTGGTGATGCCGGGTGAAAGCCGGATTCCGATGTCCATGTCAGCAAATAGGATGATTGCATTCACGCGACATTCTGGCGTCTGCCACTATGTCTGCATGACCGCCAACGCTATGCTCTTGTGCGCTTTGCGCTAAGCCTATGGGGATAGGTGCTAGATTGCGATAGGCAGACCTGTCAATTTTCAATCTGAGACACTACCGCTTTTTCTCCGCCCTTGACGCATCACCCGCTTGCCCGGCGCGGCCTCGCGCTATAGGGCTTACCGCCTATGTCCCAAATTCTTCGTATAGCCTCCTGGAATATCAACTCGGTCCGCGCGCGTTTCGAGATAGTTGAGCGCTTTTTAAAAGAGGAGGCGCCAGATATCCTGTGTCTCCAGGAAACAAAGGTGATCGACGGAATGTTTCCCGAGGGCCTGTTCCGGCAACTGGGCTATCGCCACATGATGATGAATGGCCAACCCATGCATCACGGTGTCGCGATCGTCAGCAAATTGCAGCTGCATAACCGCAGGGTGGAGGACTGGCAGGCAAATGGCGAGGCCCGACATATCGGTGCTGAAATCAGCATTGATAGTGGTGAACGGGTAAGGATTGAAAATGTCTATGTCCCCGCAGGGGGCGAAGTTCCCGACCGCATTGCCAATTCGAAATTCAACCAGAAACTCGACTTTCTCGGTCGCATGACCGCGTGGTCGGCCGAGGTGAGCACCCCAACCATCCTCATGGGGGATTTCAATGTCGCGCCGCTCGAGCACGACGTATGGAGCCACAAGCAGCTGCTGAACGTTGTGAGCCATACGGCCACCGAGTGCGAACTCCTCGCCAAGATGAAGGCTGCAGGCAGCTGGGTAGACGTCGCCAGGCATTTTGTAGACCCTTCGCAAAAGCTCTATACCTGGTGGAGCTACCGTGCACAGGACTGGGAAACTTCGGACCGTGGCCGCAGGCTCGACCATATGTGGGTGACCCCAGATCTCCAGGACAAGGCGAAGGCGCACCATGTGCACAAGCATATTCGCGGCTGGGGCAAGCCTTCAGACCATGCACCAATTGTCACGGAATTTGCCTTTTGAGCAAGGCGGCAGAGGCATCGGGCGATCCACGCCAGGCTGCCCGCGCAATTGACGCGCTCCGGCGCGGCTGGCCGGTGTCGGTCGAGGGTGCTGATGCAGCGTTGTACCTTGTTGCCATTGAAACCGCGTTTGACCTTTCTGCTGTCTCCGGACTGCTCATCTCGGCAAGCCGGGCGGCCACGCTGAAGCTCGTCAACCAGCGCGCAGCAGCAGACACGGCCCTTCCCGTGATGATCAGGGCTCCAGCCGATCTCGATGCTGCCCTGGCACGCGCGATTGCAGATCCGACGCTTGACCTCCAATATCCAATGAAGGGTCCATTTCTGGCCGCTGCCCTTCCTGATGATGCCGCTGCTGCATCGGCAATGGAACTGGCACGACTGGCCGGATTGTTGCCGGCATTTGCTGTCGTTGAAGGCGTCGACCAACGAATTGACAAGGTCAGCCCTGAAGATATCGCGGCTTTTAACGACAGCGCAGCGCTCGAGATTGCTGCCCGCGCACGGCTTCCTGTTGCCAGTCATGCACAAGCAGAAATCGTTGCCTTTCGATCAATGGCTGACTCGACCGATCATGTTGCGTTGATCATTGGCAAGCGTGACGGTTCACCGCCGGTGGTTCGTCTCCACAGCGAGTGCCTGACAGGTGATGTCCTAGGCAGTTTGAAGTGTGATTGTGGACCGCAGCTGCACGAGGCGCTTTCACAGATATCGCACGCTCAATGGGGGATATTGTTATATCTGCGCCAGGAAGGTCGTGGAATCGGTCTGATCAACAAGCTCAGGGCCTATGCGCTGCAAGACCAGGGGTTCGACACCGTTGATGCAAATACCAGGCTCGGATTTGCCATAGACGCCCGAGATTTCTCGGTCGCGGCGCGCATGCTGGCGCTGCTCGGCGTCGATACTGTCCGCCTGCTGACGAACAATCCGCAAAAAGTGGCAGGACTCGAAGCAGAAGGCGTGAAGGTTGCCGAACGCCTGTCCTTGAAAATCGCCGCTAATCCGCATAACGCGCATTATCTCGATACCAAGCGTGATCGCACCGGACACGCGCTTTAACGTCTCTGCGGCTTTTTTGATGACCGCATAAGCACCAAACAAGGCCCTGGGCCATCTGCCGACACGTGCCCGCTTTAACGGTTGTGGCCCCTATTGTGGTTCGGGCGCTTCTTCAGGTCCGCGGTCAATTTCGTTGCGCCGACCCAGTGCCCTTTCGATGAAAGCGTCATCCAGTGGTTGCGGCGCGGGGCCGGGTACCAGGTTGGGGTCTTCTGGCAAGAGCTCGCCTTCAATCGGCATACCGAACTCGTCCACCGCCACGCCTTCTACCTCTTCGCCCAGTGCCGGCTCTTCGCCTTCTAAGCGTTCGGGAAATGTGACCTCGGTTGCAAAATTCTCGACCGGCCTTTCAGCGACCGCGACCCGCATGAATGCAGCCCATGCCTGGGCCGGTGCACGGCCGCCTTCGAGGCCTCCGACAGCCCGGGCGTCGTCACGGCCCATCCAAACGCCAGTTGTCAGTCCACTCGAAAACCCGAGAAACCAGCCATCCTTGTTGCTTGATGTCGTTCCTGTCTTGCCAGCAACCGGACGACCGATATTTGCAGCCCTGCCAGTTCCCGTTGCCACGGCTGTTTGCATCAGGTCGGTCATACCCGCTGCCACCCAGTCTTCGACCAACTGGATCGACTTGGGCGGTGGAGCCTTGTAGATGATATCGCCATCGATCGTCGTGACCTTGGAAATGCCATAAGGTGTGATG
This sequence comes from Sphingorhabdus sp., assembly GCA_049663505.1. Taxonomy (GTDB): domain Bacteria; phylum Pseudomonadota; class Alphaproteobacteria; order Sphingomonadales; family Sphingomonadaceae; genus Sphingorhabdus_B. The sequence continues at coordinate 6,913 of JBATDO010000360.1, read as the reverse complement.
CTGCGTCCCTTGGCTGCAACGGACGCAAATGCTCGGGTCATATCGATGACGCGAACATCGGAAGTCCCCAGCACCATCGACGGCTCAGTGTTGATCGGTGTGGTGATCCCGAACCGGCGCGCCATGTTGGCGATGCTGCTCGTGCCAACTTCCTGGCCGATTTGCGCTGCAACGGTGTTTTTCGAATAAGCAAAGGCGGTACGCAGGGTAATCTCGCCGGCATAATTTCCACCGCTGTTTTTTGGCTGCCATCCCTCAATCTCGACGGGTTCGTCGACAACCTTGTCTTCGGGCCGGAAACCGGTCTCAAGTGCCGTGAGATAGACGAACAGTTTCCATGCAGATCCAGGCTGGCGGACGGCAGTGACTGCACGGTTATAGTTGCTTGTTACATAATCGGTGCCGCCAACCATCGCCTTTACGGCACCGTCCCTGTCGATTGCGACTAGCGCGCCCTGGGTCCCGCGCGGGGCGTTTCTGGCTACGGCAACCGTTGCTGCGCGCTGCATCTTCAGGTCCAGCGTGGTCCACACATCGATTGGCTTTTCGGTTTCATCGATCAGGCCCTCCAATTGAGGCAGCGCCCAATCGGTGAAATAGCGCACGCTGTCCTGAGGCGTGTCGGCTGCCAGCTTGACTTGCGCCGGTTCAACCGCTGCGGCCTGTTCAGCCGTGATCATCCCGGCGTCCTGCATGACTTCTATTACCACTCCGGCTCGGCCGAGCGCTGCCTTTGCATCTGCAGTCGGTGAGTAACGTGAAGGTGCCTTGACGAGGCCCGCGATAATAGCGGCCTCTGCAAGTGACAGTTTTTCAGCTCCATGATCGAAGAACTTGCGGCTTGCGGCATCCACCCCGTAGGCTCCGCCACCGAAATAGACCTTGTTCAGGTATAGCTCGAGGATCTCTTCTTTCGAAAACTTTGTCTCGATTGCCAGCGCCAGGATAATCTCCCGGATCTTTCGTCCGAACTCCTTGTTGCTGTTAAGATAAATGTTGCGCGCAAGCTGCTGGGTGATTGTCGATCCACCCTGGGTCCAGCGGCCCTTGACCGCCCTCATCCAAAAGGAGCGGGTGATCCCGATCGGGTCGACACCGGGGTGCATGTAGTAGCGACGGTCTTCCACCGCGATCATTGCATCCTTCATCTCGGTGGGAAGCTGGTTGAATGTAAGCCACTGGCCAAAACTGGGTCCCAGTGATTGGATAACGGTCCCGTCAGCTGCCCGTACGCGTATCATCTGGCCGTTTGGAGAGGCCTTCAAGTCCTCGAAGCTGTCAATCTCGCCGCGTGCAATCGCCACGAAGATGCTGATGACCATCAGGCCCAAAAGGGCTGTGACGATGCCAATCTTGAAAAGTCGGACGAACCAGGTGCGGACGGCGCCGCTTTCCTCAGATGCTGTACTTGCGCGTGCCATTGGGCGCGGTGTTAATCATATTGCGCAGCGGTAACAAGCAGCTTTCGACAGAAGTCATTCAGGGTCGAATTCCAGCGCTGCACTGTTGATGCAATATCTCAGTCCAGTCGGACCCGGGCCATCGGGAAAGACATGTCCGAGATGCCCGTCACAAGCAGCGCAGCGTACTTCGGTGCGGACCATGCCATGTGACTTGTCGCTGATCTCGTCTACGGACCCTGTGTCGAGAGGTGCCGTAAAGCTCGGCCATCCAGACCCGCTGTCGAATTTGGTGTCAGACGCAAACAGGGCAGTGCCGCATCCAGCGCAGTGGAACTCTCCTGAACGCTTTTCGTCGGTAAGCTTGCCTGCAAATGCGCGCTCGGTTCCGGCTTCGCGCAGCACGTGATATTGAACAGGGTCTAGCTCAGCGCGCCACTCGGCGTCGGTTTTTTCAATTCTTTGCATGGAAAACGGCCTTTCAGTGCCAGATGTGGTGCGCCAAGGGTCTAAGGTCAAGGTCCGTGTTTAATCGGCTGTTTACCATATTGGCCTAGTTTTGTGCCTGTATGACAGGACCAGGTCATAGGCTACGCGCTGTGGGAGCGTTGGGGCTGTTGCCGTTGCTCATGGCGGCGGGTGAGGATGCGTGCCGATTGTGCATGCGATCCGAAACCCCAGCGCTCGTGTCGACTTTGCGGGAAATTCCCATTACGATCGAGATCACGACGAAGCTCGATTTCAGCAGAGCGGCGCTTTCAGGCACGAGCGGGGGTGTCATTGACCTTGATCCGCAAAATGGGAGCAGGCGCGTTGATGGCGGAATTGTCGACCTGGGGGGGCCGGCGCTGGCTGGAACGGCCGTGATCAGCGGCGAGCCCGGCCGGCCAGTGCGGATCGACATGCCAGCAAGTGCTCGCATGACCTCTTCCAAGGGCGGTGTTGTCGAAATAACCGGGTTGCGAACGAGCCTGGGCGGCGCTCCCCGTCTCGACTCGACAGGACGACTTGAATTTTCATTTGGAGGTCGTCTGCAGGTGCGTGGAAATGCTTCAGGCACTTTTCGCGCAAGGATCCCCATTACCGCGCAATATGAGTGATGAACTGCCACGAACCGCTTCCCATGGCCTTCAAGTCACGCGCGGCGTGCAGCTGCACGCGCAATGCGAACCAGTTCTTCCTCCAGGATGACGATGCCCAGGCCCTCCTTGACGGACATCAGCTTGGCCTCGACTTCGACCAAGTGGCCGTTCAGACCCGATAGTCTCGCTGAAGGCCAGCAAGTCAGTTGCTTGACGAACGCGTCAGCATCTTTCCAGAATATCGTCCGTGTCGCCTTTACCACGACGGCGGGATTTGACCCCTTGTCGACACGGGCGCGCAGCGAGGCGAGCGTCGTAACCCGTCGCTGCAGTGCCCGGATGATCCGAATGGCATCAATCCCCAGGTCACGCGCAGTTGCCAGCTCCTGGCCCATCGCACGCAGTTCGCCTCCCATCACGTGGTTGACGAGGCTCCCGATGTCTTCCTCGCCAGTTTCTGCTGACAGCGCTTCAAACGCTGACATTTCGACCTGTGCGGGCCGCTCGGGCGCGGCATCATAATATAGCGCGAGCTTTTCGATTTCGCCTGCCGCGAGCTTGCGGTCCTGCCCAGTGTAGCGCGCAATCCGGGTGGCAAGTGCGCGGTCGAGTTTCAGTCCTTGTGTGGCGGCATGCGCCATGACGGCCGATGCTGCATCGCCCTCTTCGGGAACATAGCAGATATGGGCCATTGCGCGCTTGTGCCCCTCGACCAGCTTGCGCAGCTTTGACGCCTTTGTGAGATTGCCTGCCGTCGCTATCACGGGGTTGCCTTCCCCCTCGAGTGCCAGGAGATTTTCAACTGCGGACAGGCCTTCTTCGCGCCTGAAATTCAACCGGACATAGCGTTTGTCGCCAAACAGCGAGAGCGACGATGCCTCGTCAGCGAGAAGCGCTGCGTCATTGCGTATCCGGTCGCTGTCCAGGTCGATGCGCTCAGCGCCGCCGAGCTGGGCTGCCAGCTTGGAGGCAATATCTGCAATGGCGGATTCATCCTGTCCAAAAACGAGGAACAGGCGGATGTCGGGTCGCGCAGTGATTGCGCTGACAAAAGCCCTTTCCTTGGGCGAAGTCATTCGGCGTCGTTGGATTGCCGCGCATGAAGCGACAGGCGGGTCACGATCTGGTCTGCGACCTTTTGGGTGAGATTTTCAAGCGCGCTGTTCTCGCCGGCAATTGTTGCATATTCAGAGCTCACCACGTCAATGCCGGCATCAGAGCCAGCGGTTGCATCGAGCACTGTTTCTCCGCTGGCATTGTCAATGAGTTGGTAGCGTGCACGCAGGGTGCGTCGTTCGCGCGTGATGGTGTCATCGGCGCGTACGCCAAAGCCCTCGATCACGTCGTCCAATGCCACGACCAAGCGAAAGCGCGCAGGCCCGGTGCTTGATGCGCCAAGCCGATCACTCAGCGCATTTCGCATCAACCAGCCATTCTTGCCCTGGATCGGTTCAACACTCACCGATCCAAGCGTTGATGCAACAATGCCTTTTGATCCCCCACTATAAAGTGGCTGCATTCCACATGCCGACAAAGTGAGCAAAAGCAGCAAAGGCGATAAGAAACGTTTCATATAACGATGTTGACCAACCTGTCGGGTACGACGATGACCTTGCGGACTTCGGCACCGTCAATGGCATGCTGAACCTTTTGGCTCGCAAGTGCAAGCGCCTGAAGTTCTGCCTGGCCAAGCCCCTTGGCGACACTCAGAGTATCGCGCAACTTGCCCTTGACCTGGACTGCGATCGTGACTTCGCTTTCCTCCAGCAGGGCAGGGTTGACCACGGGCCAGGGAGCGTCTGCAATCAGGCCCTCTCCCAGTCGGGTCCATGCTTCTTCGGCCAGGTGGGGGACCATCGGTGCTGCCAGCAGGATGATGGTCTTTATCGCGCTGTCGCGCGCTGCTGACGGCTGGGCTTTCTCGATGCTGTTGGCAAGGTCATAGATTTTTGCGACCGCCTTGTTGAACGCCAATGCCTCGATATCGATCGCGATCCCAGCGATCGTCTGGTGCGTCTTGCGCATCAGCGCAATGTCTTCACCTGAAGCGCCGCTGACCTGACCCGTCAAGCGCCACAGGCGCTGGACAAAGCGCCAGCAGCCTTCAATGCCTGCCTCGGACCATTCCAGATCGCGTTCTGGAGGGCTATCGGACAGCATGAACCACCGCACGGCATCGGCGCCATATTGATCGACGATATCATCGGGATCGACGACATTCTTCTTCGACTTCGACATTTTCTCGGTGCGACCCGCTGCCGCGGGCTCGTTGGTTGCGATGACCGTCCAGCGGTCTCCATCACGCCGCACCTCGTCAGGGCTCAGCCATTTGCCTGCCTGGTCCTGGTAGGTCTGGTGCGTCACCATCCCTTGCGTGAAGAGCGAAGCAAAGGGCTCCTTCACATCGATCATCCCGATATGACAAAGCGCCCGAGTCCAGAAGCGCGCATAAAGCAGGTGCAGGATCGCGTGTTCCACGCCACCGATATATTGATCGACCGGCAGCCACTTTTCAGCGACTTCGCGGTCGAAAGGCTTGTCTTGCGGCTGGCTGGCAAAGCGAATGAAATACCAGCTGCTGTCGACAAAGGTGTCGAGCGTGTCGGTCTCCCGGCGTGCGGGCCGGCTGCATGTCGGGCATTTTACCTGGCTCCAGCTCGGGTGCCGATCGAGGGGATTGCCCGGGATATCGAAACTTACATCCTCGGGCAGGACAACAGGCAGTTCAGATGCAGGAACCGGAACTACGCCACAGCTTTCGCAGTGTATGATCGGGATGGGTGTGCCCCAGTATCGCTGACGCGAAACACCCCAGTCACGCAGCCGGTACTGGGTCTGGCCCACTCCCCAACCTTCGGCCTCTGCCTTGGCGATGACATCGGCCTTGGCCTGGTCAACATCCAGGTCATTGAGGAAATGCGAATTCACGATTCTGCCAGGCCCGGTATAGGCGGTATTGCCGTGAAAGTCGCTGTCGGTGTTGTCGCCATCGGCGACGACCCGGGTAACGCCGAGGTCATATTTGCGCGCAAAATCAAGGTCGCGCTGGTCATGTGCGGGACAACCAAAGACTGCGCCAGTCCCATAATCCATGAGCACGAAATTGGCCACGTAGACGGGCAGGTGCCAGCTCGGGTCCAGGGGGTGCTCGACTGACAGGCCGGTGTTGAATCCCATCTTTTCGGCCGTCTCGATGTCGGCTGCGGTTGTGCCACCCTTGCGGCACTCCTCGATGAATGACTGCAATTCGGGTGCATTGGCTGCCAATTTCTGTGCCACAGGATGGTCAGCTGCAATCGCGACAAAGCTCGCACCGAACATGGTGTCAGGGCGGGTCGTGAAGATATCGATGCCGTCGCCACCAGATCCTGGAAAGGCAAAGCGACATTTGAGGCCCTGGCTCTTGCCGATCCAGTTTTCCTGCATCAACCGGACCTTGTCGGGCCAGCTTTCAAGGCTGCCCAGTCCATCGAGCAGTTCCTCGGCAAAGTCGGTGATTTTCAGGAACCACTGGCTGAGCTTGCGGCGCTCCACCGGTGCGCCCGAGCGCCAGCCCTTGCCATCGATTACCTGCTCGTTGGCAAGAACGGTCATGTCGACCGGGTCCCAGTTCACCGCAGATTCCTTGCGATACACAAGGCCTGCTGCGTAAAGCGAGAGGAACAAGGCTTGTTCATGGCCGTAATATTCAGGTTCGCAGGTCGCGAGCTCACGGGTCCAGTCGATTGCAAAGCCGAGCCGTTTGAGCTGGGCCTTCATGTTGGCGATATTGTCGCGCGTCCAGCCACCGGGATGCACGCCCTTTTCCATCGCGGCGTTCTCGGCGGGCATGCCGAAGGCGTCCCACCCCATCGGGTGCAACACTTCGTGACCGGTCATGCGCTTGTAGCGCGCGAGCACGTCACCCATCGTGTAATTTCGGACATGACCGATATGGATCCGGCCCGATGGATAGGGGAACATCTCCAGCACGTACGCGCGAGGCTTGGTAGACTTGTCGTCCGCGACGAAGCTGGCTTGCTCTTCCCAAATCTTCTGCCACCGCGCGTCTGCGACGTGCGGATTAAAGCGTTCTAATTCAGACATGACAAATTACCCGGTGATCGCAGACCGGCGAAGATCTCGCGCCTTGGTGAGGATAATGGATTCGAGCTTTTGGACAGTCGCTGCCCGCATTGGAGCCGAGACCCATTGGCCGCCTTGCGAGACTTCGCGGCTGCCAGCCACGCGCAGTGCATCTGCGCGCAGGTCCTGGTCGAGGATCGAAACGGTCAGCTTCACCCGCTCGCCTGGGCTTTGCGGGTTAACGTACCAGTCGGTCACGATCACGCCGCCAGCCGAGTCGGTCTGGAGCAGGGGCATGAACGACAAGGCGTCGAGCGACGCGCGCCACAGATAGCTGTTGACCCCGATCGTCGTGTCCGGGCTGGC
>JBATDO010000359.1:0-6754 GCA_049663505.1 Sphingorhabdus sp. | reverse complement strand
CAGCGCATTACCAAATATGACGCATTCAGCCAGGAGTTGCAGTTGAGCGGAACCGCGTTCAACGACAGGCTCGATTATGTCGTGGGCGCTTTTTACTTCAAGGAAAAGGCCGAGACATTAGGGCCGCAACAGTTTTTCGGACTATTCGGGCCATTTGGCAATTATTTCCAATCCGACTATGGATCACACACGAAGGCGTTCGCGCTCTACACCCAGCTCGACTACAAGCTGACCGATGCGCTGAAACTTACACTGGGTGGCCGCTATACCCATGAAAAGAAAGACATCCGTCGTTTCTTTGCGGCAGGATCCCCGCTCACAACTGTAATCGACTTGCCCTATGGCGGCGTGGCCGATGCCAAGTATAACAATTTCTCACCCGCAGCGACGCTTGCTTTTGCAGCCAGTGACAACATCAACCTTTATGCCCGCTTTGCACGGGGTTTCAAATCCGGCGGCTTCAACGGCGAGACCAACGTCTTTTTCGACCCTGCCGCTCCTGCGGGTTGTGCATTTGGGCTCACCGAACTTTGCCTTCCCTACCGCCCGGAAAAGGTCGACAGTTACGAACTTGGCCTGAAGACCAAGCTCTTTGACAACAAGCTGATCTTCAATGTCGCGGCCTTCTACGACACCCACAAGGACATCCAGCTGTCGATCTTTACAGCAGCAGGAGCCGCTGCATCGGTGGTAAGAAACGCGGCATCGGCCCGTATCCAGGGCCTTGAATTCGAAGTCATAGCTCGGCCAACCGATGCATTGACGATCAATGCGGCACTCGCGCTGCTTGACGCCAAGTACAAGTCGTACATTGATGGCGGCGTGGATGTTTCGGACAATCGCGCTTTCCCGCACACGCCCAAGCGCACAGCCTCATTGGGTCTCGACTGGCGCGTGATCGAGGGAGATTGGGGCAAGCTGAACTTCTACGGCGACGTGAGCCACGTCTCGGCTTATTTCACTTTCCCTTATGCGCTCACCACTCCGACCCCGTCTGACCAGAATGCGTATAACACGCGGTCCAAGGGCCGTACGATCGTCAACCTTCGCGCAGCCCTTTCCGACATCAGCATTGGCGGCACGAATATCGAGGTTGCCGCTTTTGTGAAGAACCTGACCAAAGAGAATAACCCATCAAACTTCATCGACTTTGGCCCTGGGTTCGGAGGAATAACGCTGGGCTACTTCCCTGACCCGCGCACCTGGGGTGTGTCTGTCGGAATGCGGTTCTGACCTTATGACCGAGGAAAAACGTTTTGCGATCATCGGTGCCGGCATGTCCGGTATCCTTGCGGCGATCAAGCTGAAGGAGGCGGGACACAAGAACATCACCGTCTATGAAAAGGCTGACCGGATTGGTGGAACTTGGCGAGACAATCGTTATCCTGGCCTCACCTGTGACGTGCCGGCACACGCCTATACCTACGAGTTCGCACCCAATCCAGAATGGTCGGCCTATCTGGTTGGCGGCCCCGAGATCCAGGCATATTTTGAAAAAGTCGTCGACGATTTCGGCATCCGCCCGCTCATTCGGTTCAACAGCGAAATCACCGGCATGTCCTGGAACAAAGATCATTGGGATATCCAAACGAAAGACGGTCACAAGGACCAGGCGCATGTGGCCATCATGGCGACCGGCGTGCTGCACCATCCCAAGTTCCCCGATATCAAGGGCCTTGAGACCTTTGCCGGAAAAACCATGCATACCGCGCAGTGGGATGCCAATTTTTCGCTCGAAGGCAAACGGATCGGTGTGATTGGCAATGGTTCGACCGGCGTCCAGATGGTCACGAAACTGGGCCAGGATGGCCATGACCTGGTTCACTTCCAGCGTTCACCGCAATGGATGATGCCCTATCCCAATTTCCTATATAGCGAAGACGACAAGGCCCGGTTCCGCGCGAACGTGGAGGCGATCGACGCAATTCGCTATGATGAAAATTATTGGGGAGCCATTCGTCGGTTCACGACGGGCATCACCGATATCGACGGCCCGGAGATGCGTGAAATCGAGGATATTTGTCGCAATTTCCTCGAAACCGCGGTTACGGATCCCGTGCTGCGCAAGAAGCTGACCCCGACATATCGCGCAGCCTGCAAGCGGCTGATCTATTCCTATGACTATTACAGCGTCGCACAGCAGCCCAACGTCGAAACCGTCGTCTGCGGCATCCGCGAGATCGTACCCGAAGGCGTGATCGACAATGAGGGGGTCTTGCACCAGCTTGACGTCCTCGCGCTTGCAACTGGCTTCCATACTGACCGCTTCGTTCGCCCGATTTCTGTCAAAGGAGTAGGCGGACGCGACATCGAGGATGCCTGGGCAGAGCGATGCGCTGCATATCTGGCGGTTTCGATTCCCGGCTTTCCGAATTTTTTCCTGTTCAACGGGCCCTCTTCGCCGGTCGGAAATTTTTCCCTCATAGACGTTGCCGAACGGCAATGGGGTTATGTCGAGCAATTGCTGAACCGCGTTTCGACAAGCAATGCGAGCGGTATCGTTGCGAGCAAAGCCGCATTCGATGACTATGAAGAGCGGCGCATCAAGGCCGCCAAGGCGACGATTTTCGGTTCTGGTTGCACCAGCTGGTATCTCGACAAGACCGGTATTCCCATCGCTTGGCCCTGGGGGTATGACGATTTCTCGAACGCCATGGCAAAGCCTGATTTCGATGCATTTGACATGGTCTAAACGGCGCCATTTGGATTTGGGCTTTCGCTATTGCATGCTGGTAGCGATGGTGTAGCCAAGAAACAGGGAGACAAGCCATGTCCAAGCCATTTTCCAACCAGACCTGCTGGATCACTGGCGCTTCATCCGGGATTGGTGCTGCCATGGCACGGCAACTGTCAAAACAGGGCGCAAAGCTTATCCTTTCGGGACGCAACGAAGCGGCACTGCACAAGGTCAATGAACAATGTGGTGGCGGCGCTCTTGTGTTGCCGTTCGAGACAAGCGCATATGCAATAATCCCGGAACAAGTCGAAAAGGCCCTCGCCTTCACAGGTCGCATCGACATGCTGGTGAACAATGCTGGAATCTCGCAGCGTTCGCTGGCAGTGGAGACCGAATTTCCGGTTTACGAAAAGCTCATCGCAGTGGACTTGCTCGCACCCATCGCTCTCACCCAGGCGGTGCTGCCAACAATGGTAAAACAGGGTAGCGGGCGGATCGTAATGATTTCGTCGGTCGCTGGCAAAGTGGGTTCGCCGATGCGCACTGGCTATTCTGCAGCAAAGCATGGACTGGTCGGCTATGCAGACGCATTGCGGGTCGAAACAGCAGGGCTTGGGCTTCAGGTCCATGTCATCGCGCCGGGGTCCATCAAGACCGACGTCTCCCGCAACGCCGTCACTTCTGACGGCAGCCGACGAGGCATGAGCGATCCGTCTATCGAGAACGGCCTCGATGCCGACAAGGCTGCCGCGCTAATGCTTTCTGCTATCGCGCGCGGAAAGCGAGAGGTGATCTTGGCAACGGGCGTGGAACGCGAAATTACAAAAATGCGTCGCCAGTCCCCTGATCGGTTGTTTGACATGATGGAAACCATGTTCGAGCGCGGCTATGCGCAGCAAATGAAGGCAGGGCAGTAAAAAAACCGCTTATTGGTGACAGGCGGCAACTTTGTTCCCAAGCCAATCGATACAGATATCTGAAGGGCCAAACGTTTGGCTATCGGAGCGTCCTGATAGAATGTCCTGCGCGTCATGGATTGTCTTACGAGAGCATCGACGGCTTGATTAACAGGGGGAATTGGCTGCGTCGACCTTGAATACGCCCCCTTTTTTGGGACGAAAATTTAAACTAAGTATATGTTTTTCGATACATTTACTGACAATTATCACCTTTATTTTGCTCATTTTGCAAAAATAGTGTTAGGGGCCAAATGTCTTTGGTGAGCGCGGCAGCCTTGGTTCGTCCAAAATCGATTGCAAGAGATTAGAGCCTTTCGCGAGGGGCTTCATAGGGTGTTTTTCCATTGAAGGTGCCGTTGGGTCGGTTGAAGTTGTGGAAGTTCTTCCACTCTAGGAGCTTGGCCCAGTGATCGACGTCGCCCTTGTACGGCAAGAGCTGGTAAAGCTCTTGGCTGGTCTGAACCATGGGAGCGCTCGACCTTACGGTTTATCTGTGGTGTTCCGCGCTGGATATAAGCGTGACGGATGCCCTGATCCTCGACGCGCCCAGTGGCGCTTGGCCTGGAACTCATGTCCGATGTCTGTCCTGACAATCCGAATACAGAACGGGAACCTGGAGTATGATGTAATCGAAAAAGTCTTATTGCTTGGCTCGAGTGCGCTTGGCTTGGAGCAGTGCACCCGGCGTCGCCCAAGCTTCTCGCAGGCGAATTTCCAGCGATAGAAGCTTGATTTACCAACGCCAAAGTATCGGCAGGTTCCGGCCACATGGCCGCTCTTTTCAGCATGGCGCAGTACCTTGAGCTTGCGCTGATTATCACGTTCGCCCCTGCTCATTGGACACATCCTTCTGGTTGCCTATCGGCAACATGAAAGATGTGCCACGAGTCCACGCAGTCCTAAACCGATTGATGTCGAAGTGCTAAGCTGATTCTCCCTTCCCAGTCTGCAAACTGACTTCCACTGTTCGTGCAATCGAACAACGATATTGCAATCACCCTGGTCTATTTGAGTGCCGTCAGGCTGCGGTTGAAGAACGCAATGAGCGCGGAGTTCAGATTGTCATGAAATGCTGAACGATCAAAGCCCGGTCTATCTGTGCAGATAGCAGGAAATATGGACGGGTCCGGGCACGGCGCAAGAAACGACAAATGGCTTGCGCCTTCGACCATGTGAAACTCAGGCGTCGTGGGAAGTAGTTGCCGAACATTGGCGGTGTTACTCGCAAAAGGGACGATTTCGTCATTTCCGCCGGCCCAGAGCTGCACGGGCGCTTTCACTTTCGCAAGGCTCCCCGGCCCGAATAAAAATCCCAGCCCCGGCGCCGCGATGGCCGCCGCTGCGATGCGCGGATCATGCGACCAGGCCGGCGTCGTTACCTGGGCCTCTGCGGTGCGGAACAATTGGCAAACAAATTCCGGTTGCTTTGCGCAGTGTGGCGCGAGACGGCCGAGGTCGGGCTCGCCGCCGATGGCGATAAGCGTCGTTGTTGCGCCGGCCGAGAAACCGAAAATGCCGATCCGTCCTTGGTCGACACTTTGTGCGCCGCGCCAGTCACCGCGCATGAACTCGATGGTGCGCACGATGTGGCGAGAACGGTCGGCGAACCATGCAGCCCGTCCTACTATGCTGTCGTCCTGGAAATTGTCACCGGTATGCGTCGGCGTCACCACGATATAACCGGCGCGCGCCAGCGCCATTGCCGTGTCGATATGGCTGGTCTCCCCGGCACCGGTACCATGGGAGACAAGGACCATGGGCAGAGCTGGTCCGGCGATCGGTGCGCCCGGAGCGGCTTTTATTGCGATCGGCCCGACTTGAACATCGCGCGCTTCAGCCTTGGTCGGATACCAGACTATTGCCGATATGGGCGCATGATCGGGATCGGGTATCGAAGCTTGCTCAACGCCGACCTGGTTTCCTTGTTCGGCAGCCAAAGCTGAAGGAACGAGTGGTGCGTATGATAGGGCAGACAAAACCGTTGCCATGAAGACCGATACGATCATTTTGAAGTTTAACGCCATTCTCACTCTCCTATCAGCAGATTTGTTCCTGTTCGTTCTCAAAATCCCTCAATAACGATCGCTTCTTACCATCGAACAGCCGGCGACGGAACATGCATCGTCTGCACTCCATAAATGCACGTGAAGACATGACCGCCCACTCTCGCCGCGCACCGCCGTACACAGCGCGAGGTAGAGCGCGAGAGTGATGTCGACAGCCGAGCAAAATCCTGGCCACCACGAAGGGACGCCTGGATTGGATATGATGTGGTGATGAACAAGATCCAGCACGCCGTGCGCGGCGAGAGCTGCAACTGCCAGCCAAAGGCTTGTCCTAAAACTCACAATCGCAATAATTGAAAACAGTATTGCCACAAACGAGTCTTGCCAGAGCGCAAGCTCTGAACCCCCGATTACCGCAAACAGGCAATAATAGGATGCGATCAGGATCAGGCAGAAAGGATAGAGAGATCGACTTCGATCAAATCCGATTAGGGTTGCACCGCCTGCCGCAACCATGGCCAGCAAAACGCCCACGATATATTCCATGTCCGCTTCCATTTAGTCGTGTTCAGCCATGCACTCGCGAGCGGGCATTGCGACGGAAACTTCGAGACTGGCGAGGTTCGCACCAAGCCCCGTTCGCAGAAGTGTTCCGCCGCAAGGAGGTTATTTCGTGCAGTCGCAGGTAGCGCCGCATTTGCAGGACCGGCCGCAATTACAAGCCTGAGGTTGCTTGGCGCATGTGCAAGTGGGTGCACAGTTGCAGGGGTTGCATTTGCATTTCAAGGTCATTTTTAAACTCCATTGGTTACGTTGGTGGAGTTCATGTTATACAGTTCGCACGGTGCTTATAATTGAACGTAGCGGCTAATTTCTTTTCATTTTTCCCAAACTACAAATGCCGCCCGAGCATCAGTTCTAGCAAAGGTGAAGGTCATGTCTGTTTTGGGCCGAGGGCGTATCGTCGTTTGGGAAGGCGCCAGCCTGTGGCTCTTGAAAAGTGAGAAGGAGTTGGCGGATCTCCAACCGCATGCACATCACGCGATACAAATCACGTTCCAGATGGAGGGCTCGTTCGAAATCGGCGTTATGGGCAAGAGCCTTTCAGGGCC
>JBATDO010000358.1:0-2977 GCA_049663505.1 Sphingorhabdus sp. | reverse complement strand
ATCCTTGAAAGCCTCGGTTTCTCGGTGAGCAGCGATTGGCAGGTCACTCCACCTAGCTGGCGACGTGACGTTGAGGGTAGCGCCGACATTGTCGAGGAAGTGGTTAGGATCGTTGGCCTTGACAATGTCCCGTCGACGCCCCTGGCACGCGCAGACGGTGTTGCAAAGCCGACGGCCACACCGATGCAGAAGATCGAACGCGCTGTGCGTCGCACGGCCGCGGCACGCGGAATGAACGAAGCGATCAACTGGTCATTCCTACCTGCAAGAGATGCCGATGCCTTTGGAGGTGGCGCCTGGACGCTCACAAATCCCATCAGCGAAGACATGAAAGTGATGCGGCCCTCGCTTTTGCCTGGTTTGCTTACTGCAACAGGCCGCAATATCGACCGCGGGGCGGACAGTGTTCGTTTATTCGAGATAGGCAGACGCTACCTGGCCGATGCCGAGCGGTTGACCGTCGCTGTGGTGCTCGCAGGCGAGAAGCAATCCCGCGGGTGGGCAAGTGGCAAGGCAAGCCGATTTGACGCGTTTGACATAAAGGCAGAGGCCCTGGCGCTGCTCGCAGCGGCTGGCGTGAATGTCGATACGCTGATGGTCATGGGCGAGGCAGGCGCGCACTATCACCCGGGTCAATCTGCGACTTTGCGCCTCGGTCCAAAAAATGTCCTGGCAGCCTTTGGTAGCCTGCATCCTGCCACTGCCAAGCTGTTTGACCTGGACGGACCGGTCATGGTTGCAGAGGTCTATATCGACGCAATCCCCTCGAAGAAATCCGCAAGTTTCATGCGTACGCACTTTACTCCCCCGGCGTTGCAAAGCGTGACACGCGATTTCGCGTTCCTCGTGGGCGAAGAAATGGAAAGCGGCGAACTTGTCCGTGCGATCAGGGGAAGCGACAAGGACAACATCGTCCGTGTTCGGCTCTTTGACCAGTTCAAAGGCCCAGGGGTCCCTGACGGGCAGAAATCGCTTGCACTCGAAGTGACCATGCAGCCTGTCGACAGGAGCTATGGGGATGACGAACTGAAGGCTATTTCCGAAAAGGTGATTGCCGCTGCGACCAAGCTCGGAGCGACGATCAGAGGCTGACAGGCGCAAATGAAAAGGGCCAGGACATCGCTGTCCCGGCCCTTTTTCAATTTGTGAAGACTAGACCGTGCTCAGAACTTCAAACCGGCGGTCAAGAACACCTGACGCGGGTTGCCGTAAAAGGCAGTGACAACCCCTTCGCGGCCAAGCGACGGAATGACATTTCCTGTACCCGTCCGCAATGGCGTGCCATCAGCAGCCACGGACAGGAACTGGTATCCAGAGGTTATATATTCCTTGTCAAACAGGTTCTTGCCATGCAGGCCGAGCGTGAACCGATCATCGGCACTTGACCATGTCAGGCTTGCATCGAGCAATCCATATCCCTTTTGATCAAGAAACGGGCTGGGCACTTCGAACTGATTGGTCTTGCTGCGGTAGCTATAAGTGGTTGAGGCATTGAAGGCACCAAGTTCAAGGCCAAGTGTCGCCGATGCCGTCCACTTTGGTGTGTTCTGGATACGGCGAAGGTTCGATACGTCGACTCCATTGACGATGTAGCGCTTGTACTGGCCATCAATATACCCGAGCGTTCCGTTGAATGTCAGGGCCGTTCCATCGCCTGCGAAATCGCGGGCAAAACGTGTGAAGGTCTCGAGTTCAATTCCCTTGAAGTTGGCTTTTGCAGCATTGGTCGTAACCCCGGCAAAGCTCTCGAAAATGCCGTCTCCGTTCGCATCTACACCAACTGATCCAGGAATCTGGACATTCTTGTAATCGCCGTAGAAGCCTGTGAGTGCAAAGCGGGCGCCGCCCAAATTACCCTTCCAACCCAATTCATAGCTGTCGACGGTTTCAGGATCGAAAAGGAAGAAGTCGTAGATTTCCTGGTAGCTACGCACACCGTTGCGGTCGGTATCTGGTGCAATGCGAGCATCACCGCGCGGATCAAACCCACCGCCCTTGAAGCCCTGGGCGTAGCTTGCATACAACATGTGATCGTCGTTCGGCTTGAAGCTGATTGACCCCCGCGGGTTGAAATCGGTGAACTTTGCTTCGCCAGTGAAATTGGTAAAGGCGCCCAGAGATACAGCTGTTCCGCCGAATAGCGGCGAGGTGCCGTTTATCTTGTTTTCGCGGCGGATACGCGACGTGCGCTTGTCATTCGTGTAGCGGCCACCAACAGAAATCGCGAGTTGCTCGGTCAAATCGAACGTGAAGTCGCCGAAAACCGACCAGGTCTTGGTCTTCACTTCACCTTCTGTATATGCATTGAGCCCAGGAAGACCAATCAGTGGACCTGTTGTTCCCAGGATCACGTCAAACTGTGTCGTGCTGTCTGCATCGAGATAGTAAAAGCCAACCAGGCCGTTCAGGCGGTCGCCTTCATAAAGCAGCTGGAATTCTTGGCTGACCTGTTCGTTGCGATAAAGCGCCGGAACATCGACATCAACGGACGCAAGCGAATCAAAGTCGATTGGCGTGTAGCTGCGGTCCTTGCGCCAGGCACTGATCGACTTCAACGTGACCGTATCGGACAGCGAGGCAGCGGCATTGATTGCAAAGCCGTATGCTTTGACATCCTGCTTGGGATTGTTGAGGCCTGAGCGGGTATCAAACACATCGTCAAGGACCGGTGCACCAGTCAAAAGACTGGTGATCAGGCGATGACCATTGCGAGCATCGGACTTGTCGCGAGTATAATCACCCGAAATGCGAATGAGGACAGGTTCATCATAACCGCCAAGCTCGACGCTGCCGCGTGCGGCCCAAACATCCTTATTGTAGTTCTCGACGCCGGTTAAAGTGAGGTTGTCACCAAAGCCTCCGCGCGACAGTCGGGCAACCGAACCACCCACGCGCACTATGTCGCCGAGCGGCGCTGAAACAGTGACGACACCTTCTGCCTGGTTGTACGTGCCATAAGTTGCACGTGCCTTGAGGG
>JBATDO010000357.1:0-1935 GCA_049663505.1 Sphingorhabdus sp. | reverse complement strand
AAGTAGACCAATTACTCACTTTCAATAAGTGGCATATAAATAGCATTTATCAAGCAGGATATCTGACTATCAGAGATCGGAATATTCACTTAGTTATAAATAATTGAGTGAAATGGTCGATAAACTGGCCAATTTGACTCCGGCCCCACTGTTGCGATGACAAGTAGTGCATTTCTGCATCTCGCGACTCAGGCTGGCTTGAATTCGCGTCATTGAAGCTGTGCGAACTGACACAGCAATGGCGCCGATGGATTGGCGCGATCCCTGGGAGACAGGCGTAAATTCTGGCGCAGATTTTTGCCCTACTGACCCTGTGTACGCATTGACGCCTTTGGTCATAATATATTCGGCGACCAGGCGAACGGGTGCCTGATCCTCGCTCGCTATGAGCCATATAGACATTGCGGTCCGTGGCGGCGTCTGCACAAGAGCAACTTGCTATTTTCGATTGGTCGAACACAAGCGAAGTAACCTCGTCAACAAAACCTCGAAGGCATCATTGCAGTGCACTTGGAACAAGAAGGCGCTTTGCTTTCCCTGCTCCGCTTGGATCAAAATTCATATTCTGCCTAATTCTTCTCAGCTGGTCTGCCCCCTGATCCCAGTTCGGCTGCGGGTAATCTGAAGACCATGCGGCAGAAAAGGAAGCTCGGCTGGCTTCTGGTTTGCCGTTGCAATGATCAAAGTTTATGGTAGTATTTTTATTGTCGAATGTGCGACCAATCTCGCCGAAATCGCAGGAGAGCATGATGCAGCAGGCTCCAGGAAATGAATCTGTCCGTGAAGCAGTAGGCTACTTCGAGATCGTTCAAGATATGGAGGCAGCCATCGATGAGCTCGAGAGCTCTGGCTTTGACCGTGCAGAAATAAGCCTGCTGGCGGCAGAGCAAACCGTCGATGAAAAGCTTGGCCATAAATACCGCAAAGTCTCGGAGCTAGAAGACGACCCTGCGGTCCCGCGCACCTTCTATGTTGCAAACGAGTCTGTCGGCGGAGCAGAAGGGGCACTCATTTCCACTCCCCTCTACCTTGCTGCCGTTACCGCGATCGGCTCAATTGTGGCTTCGGGTGGAACATTGGCGGCAGCAATTGCCGGAGCAGTTGCCGCAGGAGGTACCGGTGGCCTCATCGGGACGGTTCTTGCAAAACTCGTGGGAGATCACCATGCCCGGCATCTGCAGCAGCAGCTTGAGCATGGTGGGCTGCTGGTCTGGGTACGTACTTGGAATGCGAAGGATGAAGAGCGCGCTGTCGCCATCCTTAAGAAGCATTCGGGCCGTGACGTGCATGTGCACGGCGGTACGAAGAATGCCTGACGCACCTTGAACTCGATCAATGATCGACCGTGCCTGTTACTTCAAATGAATTTGGGCGACGCGGTAAGGTCTTTATTGGCCAGTTGCTTCAGATTATCTTGGCTGCTGAATTGCATACTGGAGATGGCGTCAATTGCTTTGACTGCTATTAGAGTTCCAGGCCGTTTGGATATGTCACGCGCCGCATTCAATCACCTCAAGTCGAGTGTTTCGCATGCGTTCATCATTTCAGCGAGGTAATGACAACATGACGGAAAATCAGGAGCTCACGACAATCCTGCACGACGCACTGGATGACGAGCGCAAAGCGGAAGCTACCTACGCTGCGGTCATTGACAGGTTCGGCCCGGTTCGGCCGTTCATCAATATCATAGAGGCTGAAGGGCGGCATTCCGCTGCCATCGAACGCCAGATGCAGCGGTTGGGTTTGGATATCCCTGCCAACCGTTGGGAGAAAAATGCCGATGCGCCTGCCTCATTGGCCGCAGCATGCGAGTTCGCAATTCAGGCGGAAATGGAAAATATCGCGCTCTACGACCGACTGATTCCGAGCATTAGCGACATAACGGTTCGAAAGGTCCTTCAGAACCTACAGGATGCCTCGCGCAACAATCATCTG
>JBATDO010000356.1:0-9443 GCA_049663505.1 Sphingorhabdus sp. | reverse complement strand
TTGGCCGCAGGTCCCATTGTTTGGGCAATGACCGGCGGGTTCCCGGACGGGGGCCAAGCGAAATTTGCGCTGGCACGCCATTTGACCATCATTACCTTTCCATATCTGGCGCTGATTTCGCTGGTGTCACTTCTCGGCGGCATCCTTAATTCGCTCAACCGCTTCTGGGTTAATGCCGCAGCGCCGATATTGCTGAACATTTGCATGATCATCGCCCTTGTCTATTTTCGAGGAGATAGTGCAGTCGAGACGGCTGCGACACAGGCGGTTGCCGTGACCATTTCTGGCGCCCTTCAACTCTTGTGGTTGATCTGGGCATGCCACCGTGCCGGTGCGAGCCTCAAGCTGTCCATGCCGCGGCTGACCCCAGATGTAAAACTGATGCTTGCACTTATCGCACCGGCTGCCATCGGTCAGGGAGCGATCCAGTTCAACCTGCTCGTATCGACATCGCTGGCCGCGCGTTTCTTGCCAGAAGGATCGGTTTCATGGCTATATTATGCCGACCGGCTGAATCAGCTACCCTTGGGACTTATCGGGATCGCGATTGGAACTGCCATTCTGCCAGCTCTGTCGCGCCAAATCGCAGGTGATGACGGCAAGGCTGCATCTGACACGCAGAATCGCGCCGTAGAACTGGCGCTGTTCTTTGCAATGCCAGCTATGGTGGCACTGATCGTGGCGGCCACGCCAATTGTTCACGGCGTGTTCGAGCACGGAGCCTTCACTCCAGATGACACGCTTGGGACAGCAGCGGTACTCATGGCCTTTTCCATCGGTGTTCCAGCCTATGTCCTCATCAAGGTGCTAACTCCGGGATTTTATGCCCGGGGAGATACCAAGACGCCGCTTCGGCTGGCACTGTGGTCTATGCTTGTCAATCTTGCAGGAAATCTGATTCTCATCTGGCCCCTTGCCCATATTGGCGTCGGCGTGGCAACGGCCGTCTCTGCATGGGTCAATGTCGGATTGTTGTGGGTTACGTTGCGTAAGCGGGGACATATTGCGGTTGATGCGAGGCTCAAGCAGAAGGTTTGGCGTATCGTGACTGCAGCATGCCTGATGGGCATAGCATTGTGGTACGCTAACGAATTTGTAGAGGGCTATTTGGGCGATGGACTTTGGCGCAGGGTCGCAGTGCTGTCGGCACTCGTAAGTGCAGGGGGCGCGATTTACGCCCTGGCGATTCTGGCACTGGGCGCTTACCGCGTGAACGAATTACGAACACTTTTGCGTCGCAGGACATCCCCCGCGACCACGAAATCAGGCGAGTAAGCAAAATGCGCGTTGTATCTGGCATCCAGCCAACCGGAAATCTCCATCTAGGCAACTATTTGGGCGCAATCGAAAACTGGGTTAAAATGCAGGACGAAATGGAATGCCTCTATTTCCTCGCCGACCTGCATGCGCTTTCGATGCCACATGTCCCTGCCGAACTTACCTCCAATACCCGCGAAATGGCAGCTGCATTGATCGCCTGCGGGCTGGATACGGACAAGGCCGTGCTTTTCAACCAGGCCCAAGTTCCAGCACATTGCGAGTTGCAATGGCTATTGAACGGCACTGCGCGGATGGGCTGGCTGAACCGCATGACGCAGTTCAAGGACAAATCGGGGAAGAACCGCGAGGGTGCAAGTATCGCCTTGTTCACTTATCCGGTGTTGCAGGCAGCCGATGTACTGCTGTACCAGGCAACACATGTACCTGTAGGCGAAGACCAGAAGCAGCACTTGGAACTTGCACGCGACATCGCACAGAAGTTCAACACAGATTATGGTCAGGGGACCGAGATATTTACGCTTCCCGAACCCATAATTCCCAAGTCCACGGCGCGGATCATGAGCCTGCGTGATGGCAATGCAAAGATGTCCAAGTCGGACCCGAGCGACATGAGCCGGATCAACCTGACCGACGATGCAGACCTGATATTGAACAAGATCAAGAAGGCAAAGACGGACCCCGAGCCACTCCCTTCGGAAGCGGCCGGTCTCGAAGGCCGGCCCGAAGCCAGGAATCTGGTTGGCATCTATGCGGCCTTCGCCGGTGAAAGCGTCGACCAGATTTTATCGCAATTCGGCGGACAGGGATTTGGAAGTTTCAAACCCCGGCTCGCAGATCTTGTGATCGAGAGGTTTCAACCAATTTCAGATCGGCTAAATGCACTCAAGGCCGATCCGGGGCAGATTGACGAGACCCTTCGAAAAGGTGCCGAGCGCGCACGGGCGCTTGCAGCCCCCACATTGAGTTCTGCCTATGAGGCACTTGGCTTGTTGCGATGAGATGAATGGGATTGCCGTTCAACCGAAGTTCAGCCAAGCTGCCTTAGTGCCTTACGACAATCTTGGCAGAAGTGAATGCCGGCTGGAGAATATGCTATGAAATTCAAGTTATTGGCAATGTTAGCCCCGGTTGCGCTCCTTGCACTTGGCGCATGCGCCACGCCGTTCAAAGCGGATGTGTCGCGCTTCCAGGAGTTGCCTGCCCCACAAGGACAGAGTTTTACGATCAAGGCAGCTGACCCGTTAAACAATGGCGGTATCGAGTTCGGGCAATATGCTTCCTTGGTTGCCACCGAGTTGCAGGAAATCGGATATGTCCAGGCCCCGCAAGGAGCCACTGCCGATATGACCGTCACGCTTGGATATATGGTAGATCAAGGCAAGGAACGGACGATTGTTCACCAAGATCCCTTCTATGATCCGTTTTGGGGTTATGGGCGTTTTTACCGTCCTTATGTTGTGCGTACGCGCCGTGGTCACCGCTATATCTCGGGTTATTATGATCCGTTCCTGTTCAGCGGTTTTAACCGCCCTTATGATGTTGATAACTTCACCGTTTACACAGCGGGGATCGACTTGAAAATCGACCGCAATTCAGACAGCAAGAGGCTTTTTGAAGGCAAGGCAGAAGCCAAGTCACGTTCAAACAAGCTGCCATACCTCGATCCCAATCTGGTCGAGGCAATGTTCACAGGGTTTCCCGGAAACAATGGTGAAACTGTAAGAATATCTGTCGCGCCAGAAGAAAAAAAGTAGCGCGCTAGACTCCGCATCCCAGCTCAGATTTTCCATAGGCAGCGCTTTCGCCCCGCGTCGCGCTGATCCCGGCATAGAGCTCGGTTGACGGGAAAGTCCCGTCTGCGTTGATTTTGAACCCGTTTGCTCGAAATACTTCGATCACCTTTGCGGGCGGTTCGGCAAAGTAAATCGACTGCGCTTCAAAATGCTGGGCGATGGCTGTTATCGACAGGCCATCAAACGACCGCGGCAGGCGCACGAAACTGCTTTTGCCTTCAGCTGCTGCATAGGCATTTTCCCGGGCCGTCTCATCCGGAAATTGCTTGTTGTCGAGATCGGCCCACTGCGCTTGCAACCGCGCGCCTATTTTTGCAAACTCGCTCTCCAGTTCGTCTCCAAATTTGCACGAACCCGGGTTGAAGTTGATAGCAATCGGCTTTCCGCCCAAGCGGGCCAATATGTCGGCACCACCTGCAACATAACCCACTCCACCTTTGCGCAATTTGATTTCTATGAAATCATTGGCAGTCACCCCGGAAAGGGTCAATCTCGTTCCTTCGCTGACACGGTCGACCAGTTCGCTATCGGTAGCCGGCCTGGACCAGATTTCGATAGCCCCATCGGTAGTCCAAACCTTATCGTTCAGGTCTTTGATGATCTCAGGTGGCGCAGCGTCAGTTAAGTTCACAACAGCGATGAACCCTTTGCCATCTGTGAGCTCTAGCCATTCGCTCACTCCATCATCACCCAGCTTGACGGTACCGGTCACCGCACTTCCGCGCGGTAGCTTACCCAGGATCATACTACCGGCCGTGGTAGGCTTGTCGCGGATGTTGGCCTCGGTCGTTGTAAACATCTGCTTTGGTATCGCCGCAGTGTCTGCAGCTTCGCCGCTAACCCGACTAACCCCGCTGTTTGCGCCGATATCATCAATGACAAACAACCAGAAATAAAGCGCGCCTACAAGAAAGAGCGTTACGAAAGCGGCAGTCCAGGCCATCTTGTTGCGCCTAGATGCTGCTGTATCTGGCGATCCAGGAGTATTGAAAGCTTGCATGACGGGGCTTTCTCGATCCGACTGAGGGAGCGCGACTGGAGTATCGCGCGATTGCGCCACATCGACTTTGGGTACAGGAATCGCAGTTCCACATTTTGCACAGAACAGCGCATCTGGCGTGTTTGCCTTGCCGCACCGCGTGCAAAATTTAACCATCTCTTGCCTTCCGATTCCTTATCCGAAAGGCGATAAGCTTCTAATGCGGTGATGAAAAGAGGAGATCAGGCTTCGAGCTGACGTAGTAGTGCACGGACGTCATTGTCCATGTCACTATCCTGCGCCCGGAGCCCCTCGACCAAGCGCACGGCATGGATCACTGTCGAATGGTCCCGACCACCAAATTTGCGCCCGATTTCCGGATAGCTGCGCGGGGTCATGACCTTTGCCAGATACATGGCCACCTGCCGAGGGCGAACCACGGCACGGGCTCGGCGCTTTGACGACATCTCGCTGCGGTCAATGCGGTAATATTCGCATACTGCGCGTTGGATTTCATCGATCGTGATCCGTCGGCGACACGCGCTCAAAATATCCTTGAGCTGCTCCTCAGCCAAAGTGCGCGTGATCGGCTTTCCTGTCAGTTGCGCATAAGCGAGAAGCTTGTTCAGTCCGCCCTCCAGCTCGCGAACATTGCGGCTGATGGTACGTGCGAGAAACTCGACCACATCCTCGCCCACTTGGGCTTCGGGCATGTTCGCCAGCCGCTGTTCAAGTATCAAGCGGCGCAATTCCAGATCAGCAGGCTGGATGTCAGCCACGAGTCCCATAGATAGGCGCGACAAAATGCGCTGGTCCACGCCGTCGAGCGCTTGGGGAGCACGATCTGCGGCAACCACGAGGCGTTTACCGGCACCTATGATAGCGTCAATCGTGTGCAAAAATTCTTCTTGTGTCGACACCTTGCCGATGATGAACTGAATGTCATCAATGAGCAAAACGTCGACTGCACGCAGGCGCGCCTTGAACTCCATGACTTCCTTGCGTCGCATCGCGGTCACGAACTCCATCATGAACTTTTCAGCTGACATGTAGATGATCTGCGCGTCCGGGTTGACCTCGGCATAAGCATGACCGATCGCGTGCATCAAATGGGTCTTACCCTGACCGGTGGCAGCCTGGAGATAGAGCGGATTGAATAACGGCTTGTCAGCAGCTGCGACGCGCTCAGCCGCGCTCAGTGCTAGGACGTTAGTTTGCCCCTTAACGAAGTTGGCAAAGGTCATGCGTGGATCAAGCGCGGATCGAACTGGCAATGCCTCGGCGATATGTTGTGCTGCGGGACGTTCGGTGACACCTGAAGAGCGGAGCATCTCGACACGTGCAGCCCCTGGCCGCGTGCGTATCTTAAGCTGCTTCACTTTGCTGTTGGTGCTGGCCCAGGCCAGACGGAGCCGATCTGCATAATGGTCTGACACCCAGCTAGCGGAAAAATCGGATGGCAGGAGCAGTTCAAGCGTACCGGTCAAATCGCAAAAATCACCGAGCGCGATCGACCTGATCCATTGGCCATAAATTTGCGCCCCTAGATCACGACGCAGGCCAGACGAGATTGCCTGCCAGTCCGAATCAAAGCGTGCGTTCAATGCAATAGCGGCGGATGCTTCGCCTGCTGATTGACCGGAAAGATTTTGCGATACTGAAATATTACCGGTCACCCTATGCTTGCCCCTCTTGCCACCCCATTTCCAGTGCTTTTGCGACGTCTACTTATTCTGCCCTAGAAATTGGACCGCAAAAAGCCCTCACCCATTTGTGATCAAATGGGACGTTTGCGGCATCCAAATCTCGATGTGAGGCATTGTACGACTGTCGTCACGCGATGCTGGAATACGTTTCTTAGACCGAGAAAATCGAGTCGATCAAGAGGCTCGCTGCAAAAAAAATGAAATAAAGGCGGTTGACTCACCTCAAGCGAAGCAAATGCGTAAACTAATTTCTAAAGCACTGATTTTTTACATTTTTCTGATGAATCCACGCGTGTTGGGCATCCGAATCGCCGGAAATGCGCGTCATCGAAATGTAACAAGAAAAACCCACCGAACCAGCGGTGGGTTTTTAGACTTGGTATGAGGCAATAACTTGCCCCGATATGTTCAAGCGAGCGAGGTTACAGCCTTGGTCAAACGACCAAATTTGCGAGAAGCCGTGTTCTTGTGAAACACTCCCTTTGAAACACCACGTGCAAGTTCTGGCTGCGCTGCGGCCAGTGCTGCAGATGCCGCTGCCTTGTCACCTGTCTCAATCGCGGATTCGACCTTCTTGATAAAGGTACGGATGCGGCTGACGCGGGCGCCATTCACTTCGGTGCGACGCGCATTGCGACGGATACGCTTTTTTGCTTGCGGCGTATTGGCCATTTTAGTCCTCGAATTTCGATATTTGATGAGGCAGCCTCTGAAGAGACCTGCCCGTTGAAGGAGCCGCCCTTAACCCTCGTCTACAGATTCGTCAACCTCGAAAAGCCAAGACCTAGCCAGGCTATCGTTGGCATTTCGCACAGTAAAAGGTGGACCGCCCCGAATCAACACGCCGCTTTACCAGTGCGCCGCAACTGCATAGCTGTCCTTCACGGCCATAAACGCGCCATTCTTTTGCAAAGTAGCCAAGTTCGCCATCGGGAGCGGCAAAGTCACGCAGCGTCGATCCGCCAGCCGCTATTGCCGAGGTCAACACCTCCTTGATCGACGCCACCAGTTTTTCGACACGCGGCCTAGTGATTCTTCCTGACGCCATGATCGGCGATATTCCTGACATGTTCAGCGCCTCGCACACATAGATATTGCCGAGTCCGGCGACGATATTCTGGTTAAGCAGCATCGCCTTTATCGGCGCTGCACGGCCTTTAAGTGCCGCATGCAGCACGCTGGCATCAAACTCGTCGGACAAAGGCTCCGGTCCCATTGCGACAAAAGGCTTATACGTGGCCATCTCGGCAGAAACCACCAGGTCAAGAGAACCAAATCGGCGCGGATCGTTGAGCGCAACGACACTGCCACTGCAAGTTTCCATGACAAAGTGATCATGCTTTTCGCGACTCGGTGGATCAACTCGCCATCTGCCCGACATGCCAAGGTGAAAGATCAGCACATCGTCCCGGTCCGTGTAGATAAGACCGTATTTAGCTCGGCGCGAAAGCCCGGTTATACGCGCACCTGTCAACCGCTGGCGTAAGTCCAATGGCATCGGCCAGCGCAGGTCTGCGCGGTACGCCTCGGCTCGCGATATCGTCTCGCCATCAAGCACCTTGCGCAATCCGGATACGGTGGTTTCTACTTCTGGTAATTCGGGCATGATGTTTTGCACCTAACAGCCTTTGCGGGCGGTGCAACTATCGGCTAGGGAGTCGCGCGATGACTGATACTGTATCCTTTGGCTATGAACAGGTTAGCCCTGAAGAAAAGACAGCGCGCGTCGGCGGCGTCTTTTCCAATGTCGCGCATAAATATGACATCATGAACGATGCGATGTCAGGCGGCATGCACCGGCTATGGAAAGACAAGTTTGTGCGGCGCGTCCAACCCCGCGATGGCGAGGACATACTCGACATGGCAGGCGGCACCGGTGACATTGCGTTTCGTATGGAAAAGTCGGGTGCACGCGTGACTGTATCAGACATCAACGAGGACATGCTCGACGTTGGCATGGAGCGCGCGATGAAGCGTGGAATCGACACGTTGATTTGGTCTCCCCAAAATGCCGAAAAGCTGAGCTTTCCTGATCGCCATTTCGATGCTTACACGATCGCCTTTGGAATCCGCAACGTCACCGACATCCCTGCAGCACTGCAGGAGGCTCACCGTGTGCTTCGTTATGGTGGTCGGTTTTTCTGTCTCGAGTTTTCAACCGTGGAATGGCCAGGACTGGCTCAGGTTTATGATGTCTACTCCGACAAGCTTGTCCCCAAGCTGGGCAAGGCGATTGCTGGTGATGAAGACAGCTACCGCTATCTTGTTGAATCGATCCGTCGTTTTCCCGACATGCAGCAATTCAAGCGCATGATCGGCGAGGCTGGTTTTGCCCAGTGCAAGGTCGAGCCGATCATGGGTGGCCTTGTTGCCATACACAGCGGCTGGAAAGTCTGACAGGCCGATAAATGACTCGCCCTTCCACTCACATAATCCGCTTGCTCAAATGGGGCCGCATCCTCGCTCGCCACGGGGCATTGCGTGCCATCGAGGCGGACCGCAATACTCCGCCGCAGGTAAAACGCCTTTGCCGCATCGCGCGTCTTGGTACACGCCAACCCCGAATCCCCGATTACGCCGGAGCATTCCAGGCAATAGGCCCGGCCGCGATTAAGCTGGGTCAAACCCTTGCCACTCGTCCGGATATCATTGGCGTCGAAGCAGCCCACAATCTTCTGACTCTGCAGGATCAACTCCCCCCTTCGCCATTCGAAGCGCTTTACCTCGAAATAGATACCAGCCTCAACAAGCCCGCCGCTGAACTGTTCGAATATATTGACCCCGTGCCAGTCGGTGCCGCCTCGATCGCGCAAGTCCACCGAGCACGGACATCAGAGGGCAAAGATGTCGCAATCAAGGTGCTGCGTCCGGGTATACGGGAGCAATTCGCACGCGATATCGAAACATACGAGTGGGCAGCTGCACATCTGGAAGCACTCGGAGGAGAGGCCGCGCGCCTGCGCCCCCAGCTCGTGATTGCGAACCTCAAACGCTGGACATTGCGCGAGCTTGACCTCCGCCGCGAGGCTGCGAGCGCCTCAGAACTCAGGGATTCGATGGTGGCGGTCAATGGCTACACAATCCCCGCAATCGACTGGGACCGGACTTCTGGTCGCGTGCTTACGCTTGACTGGGTAGACGGCATCAAGATCGCAGACATAGCGGCGCTGCGCGCGGCAGGCCATGACATGGGCAAGCTGGCCGAAAAGCTTGTGCTGGTCTTTCTGCGCCAGGCAATATCGGAAGGCTTTTTCCACGCCGACATGCACCAGGGCAATCTTTTCGTGCAGGCCGATGGCACTATCGTTGCTATTGATTTCGGCATCATGGGCCGGATCAACCGTCAGGCGAGATTCTGGCTGGCCGAGATCTTATATGGCCTCACTACAGGAAATTACAGGCGTGTTGCCGAAATCCATTTCGAAGCACAATATGTGCCGAGCTATCACAATGTCGACGAATTTGCCACCGCGCTTCGGGCAGTTGGTGAACCAACGCGTGGCAAGCCGGTCAGCGAGTTGTCGATTGGACAGATGCTCGACAGCCTGTTTGCAATAACCCGTGATTTTGACATGCAAACGCAGCCGCATTTGCTCCTTCTGCAAAAGACAATGGTGATGGTAGAAGGTATCGCGACTTCGCTTAATCCAGACATCAACATGTGGGACGTGGCCGCACCCTTTG
>JBATDO010000355.1:0-17476 GCA_049663505.1 Sphingorhabdus sp. | reverse complement strand
TTGGATCCTGCGCGCAGGAAGTATGGTCGACCTATCCAGAAACGGTCAAACGCGTGGCCCGGATACCGCAGGACCATCTCCTCTTTTGCGGCCTTGCCATCGGGTGGCCAAATGAACAGGCAACTGTCAACCGGTTCGCAAACCCCAGGGCGGCTCTTGAAGAAGTCGTCCAGTTCTTCGACTGATTGCCCATGGCCCGACGACATTGCAGGCCAGCTCTTGCCGGTCCGGCCGCATCGGGCACATGACGGCCATCTGCACCCTGGCAAAGAACTGACCCGGCCCTTGCCCTCAACAGGCGTCTTTCCTGTGCAAGCATTGCTGGCTGGCGCTGTTGCGATTGCTCACTCAGCCGATTTTGCCAGCAAGACCGGGCTTACCGCTTTATGGACAATGTAATCCAGAACATGCGCGGATCGTTGTAATACGCTTCCAGGAATCCGAATGAACCGCGACCGTCAAAGCCCGCGGTAATGACACGCTTCTTGGTCAGGTTTTCAGCACTAAGCCGCACTGCGACACCCGGCAGCGGGAGGTCAAATGTCGCGCTGGCATTGACGATTGCATGATCAGGGGTGCTCAAGCCTTGCGTATTCTCAACATCGATAAAGGTCTTTGTCCGAAAAGCGGTATCAACGCGGAAGGTACCAGCTGCACTATCGCCCAGTGGCAACCGGTAAGAAAGGCCCAGATTTGCGGTGATCGAAGGCGCCTGCTTCAGCTTCCTCGAGCTGACATCTGTCGGCACGCCGGCAATAACCGAGACATAATTCAGATATTTTGCATCCAGCAGTCCGAGCGCTGCGTTGATCCGGAACCGGGGCGAGACCCGGATATCGGACTCAAGCTCAAGACCTTGAATTCTCGAGCTTCCAGCATTTTCTGTCCTGACGACAATCAGCCCGGTTGCAGGACTGACAGTGGAGATAAGGAGTTGCTGATTTCGATATTCGTTGCGGAACGCCGAAACATTGATCGTCACCCTGTCGTCGAAACGGCTCTTGAGACCCAGTTCGTAAGATGTCAGGTGCTCGGGATCATAGGAACTCACTTCTTCAATCGACGTGGGGCGTCCATTGAAACCGCCGCTGCGAAAACCCTTGGACCATGACGCGTAAGCCATAAGGTCCGGGCGGAACTTGTAGCTTATCGAAGCGCGCGGCGTGAAGCCATTCCAGTTTTCCTTCAAGGTATAAGACGCAGTGCCCAAAAGCAGGGGCTGACCTGAATAAATCCGGTTCGCGGCCTGGAAGAAGGATTTCTTTTCATGCGTAAAACGGCCACCCAGCTCGACCGTTAGGTCATCGGTTATCGGCAAGGACATGTTGCCGAACAAGGCGTAGTTGATCGTTGTTTGGCGATTGTCGAAATCCAGATTGAAATCCAGCAATGTTGCAAGGCTCGGTCCCCCGGGAAATGCAGGGTCAGAGAATGGCGGGATCGAACTAATCACCGGATATAAGCCATCGGCAACGTAGAGCCGCGTTAGGTCGACTGCGCGTTCGCGAAAATAATAAGCTCCCACCAAGAGGCTGCCCCGACCGAAGATGGAAGTCGTGAACTGGAGCTCCTGACTGAACTGGCGCGCACGCTCATTGTGGATGTCCCCGCCATAATTGACGGTCGAGGAGGCATCGCCATCACGCCCGAATATGGCATGGACCCAACGATATGCGCTGATCGATTTCAGGGTGCCGGCACCCAGGTCATAGGAAAGCGTGAGCGAGCCATTCACGGCATCAGCTGTATCGCGATTCAGTTCACGCGTGCTGTCTGTCCGGTCAATACGCGAAGGCACGGTGCAGCAGGGTGCGAGAAATGCCGATTGCAGACCCGAAAAGAATGTCGGGACAAAATCTATCATGCTGTGTGCGTTTGCATGCTGGCGACGGCGCAGGGCATCGATAGAAGCCACGGCTTCAAACGGCCCGGAATCGTAGCGCACCACTGCACGCCCGGTGATCAGGTTGCGGTTTCCAAGGTCGCGGCCGGACGGAATCTTCTGCCATCCGTCCCGCCACTCTCCCATCGCTGACAGGCCAACAGAGACGGTATCGCTGACCGGCGTCGCGGTGCGCGCCCTGACCCTCAGGCTGTTCAAGGAACCGTATCTGACGTCGCCTTCAAACTCCGGTTCGTCTCCTGGCAGCTTGGTGATGACGTTGATTGCACCCCCGATCGTATTTTTCCCAAACAGCGAACCCTGCGGGCCGCGCAGCACTTCGATCCGCTCGACATCAAGCAGCTCTGCCGATGCCCCGAAGGTACGCGCAACATAGACGCCGTCGAAATAAGTTCCCACGGCAGGATCAGAAGTGATGATAAAGTCGTTTTCACCGACACCGCGGATAAAAGGAGCAATTGCACCCGAGTTGCCGCCTTGGCCGGGGGTAAACTGCAGGTTGGGTGCGATGCGCTGGAGATCCGTCACGCTGCCAACACCGCGCGCCTCCAGTGCAGCACTTGAAAGTGCGGTGACAGAAATCGGTACGTCCTGGAGCCGTTCACTCTGCTTGCGTGCCGTGACGATGATTTCAGCAGAAGCCGCGTCATCGGCGACCTGTTCACTCGACTGTTGTGCAAGGGCGATTTGCGGAAGAGCCAAAATGGCAAGACCTGCACCAGACATGAAGTAACCACGCGACTTGAGTCCAAATGCCATTACAGCCTCCCCTGTTTTGTTTGCGAAAGATCTATCTTTCTTGAGTGCGCAAAAAGATAGCAAGATGTAAAAATTACGTCAATCGCGTATTATAATGTTATCGTGGTTACGCTCTCTGGTTAAAATCCAGGCGAGGTGCTGGATATTCGCCAGGGGCTTTTCTTGAACAATGGCCGGGGCCATGCACGGCTCCCATCTGGCCATGCACTGCGCCGCTCGCGAAATGTTTCAAGCTGACTCCTGCATATCTGCTCGCAAGCTCTTTGCAGTGCTTCACATTGCACCGCGGCTGTCACATGGCCCGCATTCCTTTGGACGCTCCCGCGTTGCAAACAGGCATAAGGCAATTCTTCTTGCATCCGAGCAACCCCGGGCAAACGAATGCCTGGCAGTTCGGTTCACGCTCAACAGCTGCAGTGACTTTCAAATTCGTGGCCGCAGCGATAGGCCAGGCGAGCATGACCCCGGCCCGGCCCCACGCTCAAGAAACATCACGATGTCACGAGCCCCGTCAACGCGAATCTCAATATTCAGGTTCGCGAACGGACCATATCGAGCGCGATATCCACGATCATGTCTTCCTGGCCGCCGACCATTTTACGCTTGCCGACTTCGGTCAGTATCGCCCGCGTGTCGACGCCGTAGTCCTCCGCTGCCTTTTCGGCATGGCGCAGGAAGCTGGAGTAGACGCCTGCATAGCCCAAGGTGAGCGTCTCGCGGTCGACCCGCACCGGTCGGTCCTGCAAGGGACGCACGAGGTCCTCGGCTGCATCCATGAGCGTGTAGAGATCGCAACCATGTTTCCAGCCCATGCGGTCAACGGCCGCGATAAACACTTCGAGCGGAGCATTGCCAGCGCCAGCTCCCATGCCAGCGAGTGATGCATCCACTCGAACCGCGCCATTTTGCACCGCGACGATCGAGTTGGCGACGCCGAGGCTGAGATTGTGATGGGCATGAACGCCGCGCTGCGTCTCGGGCTTTAAAACCCTGTCATATGCCTGCAAGCGCGCTGCATATTCGTCCATGTTCATGGCGCCACCCGAGTCAGTCACATAAACACAGTGCGCGCCATAATCTTCCATGAGCTTGGCCTGCTGCGCCAGCGGTTCCGGTTCGGACATGTGGCTCATCATCAGGAAGCCAGAGACATCCATGCCAAGGTTGCGTGCCGCCTCGATATGCTGCCTGGAGACGTCTGCTTCAGTGCAATGCGTGGCTATGCGCACCGATCGGACACCCATTTCATAAGCGTGCTTCAGATCATGCACCGTTCCGATGCCGGGAAGAAGCAGCGTGGTCAGCACGCTATGCTCGAGCACTTCGGCGACCGCACCGATCCAGTCCCAATCAGTATAGGCGCCAAAGCCATAGTTGAAGCTTGAGCCTTGCAGGCCATCCCCGTGGGCAACCTCGATGGCATCGACCTTTGCAGTGTCGAGCGCCTTTGCAATCGCCTTGACGTGGTCGAGGCCATATTGGTGCCGGATTGCATGCATTCCGTCACGCAGTGTGACGTCCTGGATGTAGAGCTTGGTTGTCGTGGGATCCAAGGTCATGCTCCCATCCTTTCTGCAATGCGTTCAGCTGTTCTAAGACTTGCCGAGGTCATGATATCGAGATTGCCGGCATAAGCTGGCAAATAGTGCGCCGCGCCCTCGACCTCGAGGAAGATCGAAACCTTCAGCCCGGTGAATTCGCCGCCCATTTCGGGAATGCGCAAGGGCTTGTTGTCGCCGATGCTTTCGAACTGCACCGCCTGTTTCAAGCGGTACCCAGGCACATAAGTCTGCACCTCGGCAACCATGTCCTCCACCGACTTGGTGATAGCTGCACGGTCGCCGTCCTCGCACAGGCAGTAGACGGTATCGCGCATGATGAGCGGCGGTTCTGCCGGATTGAGGATAATGATCGCCTTGCCGCGCGTTGCACCTCCGACATCACAGATAGCCTGGCTCGTCGTCTCGGTGAATTCGTCGATATTGGCCCGTGTTCCAGGGCCCGCGCTTTTCGAGCTGATCGAGGCGACGATCTCGCCGTAATGGACCTTGGCCACGCGGTTGACTGCGTGAACCATCGGGATCGTGGCCTGGCCACCACATGTCACCATGTTGACATTGGGGGCATCAAGATGGTCCATTCCGTTCACAGGCGGGATCACATGTGGTCCGATAGATGCAGGCGTCAGGTCAATCACGCGCTTGCCATGCGCTTGCAGCACGTCATTATGCTTCTTGTGCGCTCCAGCCGAAGTTGCATCAAAGACAATCCTTATGTCCTTGAATTCGGGCATCGCGACCAATCCGTCAATTCCGCCCGCGGTGATCGGTACACCCAGGCGAGCCGCGCGTTTCAATCCGTCCGACTCAGGATCGATGCCAACAAAGGCACCCATTTCCAATGTCTTGGAGAGCCGCATGATCTTGAACATCAGGTCGGTGCCTATGTTTCCAGGGCCGATGATGGCCACTTTCATTTTTGCCATGATTTCAGGCCTTTCCAAATGTGAATTGAACTTCGCCAATGCCACCGACAATGGCCCTGACATGATCGCCTGGCGTCATCGTGACCATCGGTCCAAGAGCGCCTGCCAGCAAGATATCGCCCTTGTGCAATGGCTCGCCCCGCTGCGCGAGTGTCGAGGCCAGCCAGGCAGCCGCGTTGAGCGGGTGACCAAGAGCTGCAGCCCCTGCCCCAAGCGATACGATCTGGCTGTTTATTTCCATGACCATGCCGGCCGAATAGATATCGAGCCCGTCAAGCGGCTTTCCTTGTTCTGAGATAACGAAAAATGCCGACGAGCCATTGTCTGCCACGGTATCTGCAAAAGCAATTTGCCAATCGGCAATACGGCTGTCGACGATTTCGAGCGCGGCATGGACAGTTGCAACTGCCGCGCCCACCATCTCGGGTGTTGTATCGGGATCGCAAAGGTCTGCGCCCAGCACGAACGCGATTTCCGCTTCCGCCTTTGGCTGCAGGCATTTTGCCGGGTCAAGATAGCCCCCGTCCTTGATTTCCATGTCATCAAACAGCACGCCAAAATCGGGCTGGTCTACACCAAGCTGCTGCTGGACCGCTCTTGCGGTCAACCCGGCCTTGCGGCCCACAATCTTCCTGCCTTGCGCTTCCCAGAAACGGGTGTTGATCGCCTGGACTGCATATGCGCCGACAATATCAAGCGGTTCGAGCCATTGCCGCATGGGGGAAATGGCACCCTTGGAATATGCATCGCGAAGTGCACGCGCTGCTCCTTCATGTGATGGTTCGCTCATTGGGGGACACCCTTCTCGATCAATTTTGCCAATGGTAACGCACAAACCGGGTTGGCTCCAGTGGCGATCGATGTTAGTTTATCGATATGCGAGAAACCGTTCTAACCACGCCTGTACGGAGCCTGGTGCTGTTGGAGGCGGTCATCAGGGACGGCGGGCGATCGACTGTCGCGGCACTGGCACGCGAGACCGGGATACCCGTTGGTTCGGCGCATCGCCATGTCGCAGCGCTGGTACATGCAGGCTACCTCGTTCCTGCAAGCTATGGGCGACATTTGCCAGGCCCGAAGCTGCGGGCGCTCGCTCAATTGATTGACGACAAACAGTTCCTCGCAAATGCCGCGGCGCCCATCCTTGCAAAGCTCGCTCCTCGAAGTCGCTGCGTGGTTCAACTGGGAACCTTCGAGAATGACATGGTCACCTACAGGATCAAGGCTGGACACAGCGCGGGCGATCTCTTCACGAAGGTCGGGATGCAGCTGGAGGCATATTGCTCGGGTATCGGCAAGGTATTGCTTGCCCATCTGCCCAAGGAGACACAGGCGCACTATCTCGCAAGCGGCCCCTTCATCGCGCTGACCGAACGAACAATAACCGACCCGGTCCTCCTGAAAATGGAATTGGACCGGGTCGCTATTGAAGGCTTCGCGTTGGATGAAGAGGAGGTCGTGACAGGACTGCAATGCATCGCGGTGCCTGTCAGGAACCCGAACGGCGAAGTCATTGCCGCCATTTCAGCATCACGCGAAGTTGCACCGGGTCGCACGCCCTGGCAGGAAACAATTCTCCCGCTTCTCCAGGCCGCCGCTCAGGACATAAGCCTCAGGGCCTTCTGATGCCCGCCGGGAGGGTCTCCAGTCGGGCGCGGGCACGCGCTGCCTGGTCAAAATAGACCAACCCCTCCTGGACCGGCATATCCGGTTCAGCAAGGCGTGCCATGTAGACATCGACGGTCAAACGCATCGCGCGAGGATCGTCTGGCGCCCCGAAAAAAGCCCAGTCAGCAAGCCGCGCGGCGACCTTGGAATTGGTTTGCAACAACTGGCGGGCGCGCTTGTCGAGAGCCTCGATGCCTCCTGCCAGGCGCACCGCTTCTTTTGCTTCCTCCTCGAAAGGCATTGCCGCAAAATGGCCAGGTATGTCATCCCACCATCCCGTCCAGCGCATCGATACCATCCGGGCAATGTCTTGTGGCCGGTTATACTGGGGATCAAGTGTTGGCTCTGCTGCGAACTTCTCCGGCCATGAAATGGTAGCCGCGATCACGTCCTTGCGTTCGCCTGCATTGAGACGATCGACTGTTTCGTTGGAGATATGCTCGAAGGCTTCGGCGAGTATGGTGAGCCGGCGGTTGACCTCTTTTGCATCTTTGACCGGAGCGCCGTGCATCGGCATCAGGAGCGCCGGCTTTTGCTTTGCCATGTCGCGGAACGCTGCGGCCCA
This sequence comes from Sphingorhabdus sp., assembly GCA_049663505.1. Classification (GTDB taxonomy): domain Bacteria; phylum Pseudomonadota; class Alphaproteobacteria; order Sphingomonadales; family Sphingomonadaceae; genus Sphingorhabdus_B. Next base: position 10,096 of record JBATDO010000355.1, on the reverse strand, counting down.
TTCGTCAACATGGCGCATGATCCGCTTGCCATTGCCTGCATTGGGGAGAAAACCCTGGTAATAATCCGCGGTGAAAATCGCGCGACGAGCCGGCACCGCCATCCAGATCTGCTCTTCGGTCTCGCCAGGTGCATGGAAAAATTTGAACTTCTCGCCACCGATCTTCAGCGACAGCGCATCACGAAACACGATGTCGGGGGTTGGCAATCTGTCCAGCGATGTTGGCTGCAACGAAAGCGGCTGGTTGTTCAACCGCCCGATCGAACCGCCAAGCCGGACTTCCTTTTGCGCCATGGCGGCAAACAGGTCGCTGGTGATCGTCTTTGCCCTTGGCCACTTCGCCTTGAGTGCTGGCCAGCCATAAGCATGATCAACGTGGATGTGGCTGACAACGATGTGCGTCACTGGTTTCGGGCTTAGCGTGGGGATAACATCCACCAGCACCCGTCCAATCGATGCGTAACCTGTATCAAAGACGACAAGCCCGGCCCTTGTCTCGATAATCGCGACGTTCACATAAGGAAAACGCACCAGCCACAAGCCAGGTTCGACAGCGTCAACCGTCATCTTTTTGCGTGCTTCTGCAACAAGCTCGGGAGAATCTGACAACATCGCCCGCGCGATCAGCGGGGAAGAAGGCCCACCAAATCCATCCTGCCGTGCCATGTGACGCATCACTTCCGGGTGCTCACGCGCGAGCAGTTGGCGTCCTGCCTGGACGCGAAGATCGTCATCGCTTGGGCTGAAGCCAGTGGCTAGCACGCTGCTCGATGCAAGCAGCAGTGCAAAAAAAGTCAGGATCCGCATGAATTCCTCCAGGTTCGTAAAATGAATTGATCTTCGTTACGCATATAGCGATAACTGCGCAAGGATTTGGGAGGAAATGCGTCGTGAAGAGAACCATCATAGCGATTTTAATGTTGGGCCTTGGGACCGTCGCGGCCGCGCAGTCAACGATTCCCTTGGGATTGACAAAAGGGTCCATGAGCCGCGTGTCGCCATTGTTGAAGGCTGAACGCGTCGAAGAGAATTTCGAGCCCCGACTTCGTCACCCGACAGCTGAAACAGAAGCGGCAGCAAAACTGAACGCACTGTACCGCAAAACCGGCAAGCGCCCAAATGTGCTAATTCTCGTGGTCGATGACCTCGGCTATTCCGATGTTGGTGCTTATGGTGGCGGTGAAATGTTCGGCGCCCCGACCCCTCATATTGACAGGCTCGCGCGCGATGGATTGAAGCTCACATCGACTTACGCCCAGCCCACTTGCACGCCTTCGCGCGCAGCGCTCAATACCGGTCGACTGCCCGTGCGCTCCGGCCTGTTGAAACCGGCGTTGCTCAATGACCAGGCCGATTCATCGCAGGAATTGTTCGCAGCCAAAATCCTGTCGGATTCGGGATATCGAACAGCCATGTCTGGCAAATGGCATCTTGGTGAAAAAGATGGAACCCGTCCCTGGCAAGTCGGGTTCGACGAGTTCATGGGCTTTCTTGGCGTGGTCAATGCCTACCAGGACGAACACCCGGTCGCGACCGACGTTGCAAATGACCCGGAACTGCGCGCAGCGATCCAGTCGATCGGCGACCGCAACCTGTGGCTTGCGACAAAAGCCGGCGGCGGCAAGGCAGTGGGCCGGATCAACTGGGAGAACAGCCGGGACCTGGACCAGAAGTTTGCCGACTTTTCAGAAGATTTCATCCGGCGCGCAGTCAAGGATGGCAAGCCATTTTACCTCAGCCATAATTTTTCGAAGGTTCACTACTTCAACCGTCCCTCGCACGCGTTTGAAGGCCGGTCCGCGACCAAGGATGTCTACCGCGATTCGGTGGTTGAGGTCGATGCGATTGTCGGGCGCCTGACAAGGCTCTTGGAAGACCTCAAAATCGATAACAACACGCTTGTATTCTTTACTTCCGACAACGGTCCCGAGGAAGACAGTTACCCTGAAAGCGGGGCAACGCCTTTCCGCGGTGCAAAGGGCTCGACGCTGGAAGGCGGCGTGCGCGTACCGGGGCTTTTCTGGTGGCCAGGCGTCATCAAGCCGGGACGGGTGTCCGACGGGCTATTTGACTTGACCGACATGTTCAACACGTCGCTGGCACTCGCAGGCGTCGATGCCGCGAGCAAGGTTCCTGTCGACCGATATATTGACGGTATCGACCAGACGCCCTTCCTGCTGAGCGATAATGGCCAGTCTGCTCGCGAAGCGGTATTCTTCTACAACGCTGACATGTTTGCAGGTGTGCGCTGGCGCTATTACAAGTTGTCGATGAGCGAGGTCCAGACCGGTTCAGGAAGCGTCAGGGACTTTGGTGGGCTGGACAATGCCCAATATATCATCCCGCCCAACGGGTTCATGTACAATCTCTATCTCGACCCGCGCGAACGCAAGTCTATCCTGATCGAAAAGGGATGGGCTCCGTCCTACGCACTTGGTCCGTTACTGGCCGTCCACGGCGCAACCATGGCCAAGTACCGCCCCAAGGCCGCGATCCGGGTCCGCTGAAACGATGCCGCGCGTTGTTGATGTCTTGTGTCAGGCGATGGCCTCAAAAGGCTGCACATGACCCAGCAAGGTTGCGATCAACTGGCAAAATAGCCCAGGAGAAATGGAACGCCTGCAAGTGCAGTCCATCCCAATTTGCCCCATGCAGCGAGCTTGGAGTTCTGGTGATTCCAAAGTCCAAGCGCGCCTGCGGCACCCAAAGCGCCAGCGCCTGGAATCCAGATGCCCGAAAGACCAGCCAGGCCAAATATCCCCAGAAGGCGGATGACGCCGCCGGGCTGCGACTTTAGCACCGGGGTACGAAGGCCCCAAAGACCGGCAATGCCGATCAACCCAAGCAGCCCTGCCCATGGCGCGATTTGGTCTAACATTTCGAAATTCCTCTTGCTGGTTCAAATTTTCGGACGTCGCCCTATCCACGGCGCGGCCTGCTCCAGTTGACCGGCAAGGCGAAAGAGCAAGGCTTCTTCGCCGTAACGCCCGGTAAACATCATGCCGATGGGCAGCTCATCCTTCGACATAGCAAGCGGGACCGACATGCTTGGTTGCCCGGTGCCATTGAATATGCCGGGAAAACTCGTGTAGCCGCCGACACGCGCGCCCCAGGTCGGGAAATCGACGCCTGGTGACAAGCCAATATGGCCCAGTTTCATCGGCTGATGGGTAAGCGTCGGTGACAGGATGACATCATATCGTTCCATGAACAGCGCGATCGCGACTGCTGCTGCCTGGTAGGCATTGTTTGCACGCGCAAAATCCATGCCAGTGCGGTTCTTTCCAAAACCTATCGTTGCAAGCGTGATTTCTTCCAGCACATCAGGCCCAGGGATAATTCCCGTGGCCTTCGCCCGATCTTCTATGTCTGCCGCGATGGACGAGCCCATCAGGGAGAACCCGGCCATTGCAATTGGCTCATAATCAATCCTTGGCATGGCCTCTTCTACGTGGTGACCAAGGCTTTCACACAGGCGCGCCGCAGCGCGCGTCGCTTGCACCACCTCAGGGTCAACTGGTGCGCCGGAAAAAGGCGTGAGCATCAAGGCGATTCGCAGCTTGCCGGGAGCCTTTGTGACCTGCGAGAGGAAACTGCCATCGGTTGACGGTGCACTATAACGCGAGCCTGGCTCGATACCGTGCGTGGCATCGAGAATGGCCGCGCTGTCGCGTACCGACCAGCTGACCGCGTGGTGGACCGACATGCCGCCCCATCCCTCGGTCCTGCTTGGCCCCATGGGAACACGACCCCGAGATGGCTTGAGCCCGAAAAGCCCGCAGCAAGAGGCAGGAATACGGATCGAACCGCCACCGTCTGTTGCGTGCGCTGCAGGAATAATGCCTGCAGCCACAGCTGCGGCTGCCCCACCCGACGAACCACCTGCGATGCGTTCAGGGTTCCACGGGTTACGCGTCTGTCCTGTGAGCTTGTTCTCGGTGGTTGCCGTGAGACCGAATTCAGGCGTGGTGGTCTTGCCAAAGACCACGAAACCTGCGCGCTCGATTCGCTTGACGAGTTCTGACGTGACCGTCGGGCGATACCCCTTGTAAAATCGGCTGCCATTCTCGGTAAGCTCTCCGGCAATAAAGGTATTGAGGTCCTTTAAAAGCCATGGGACGCCTGTAAATGGCCCCTTTGGCAAGCCGTTCGCAATGGCCTTGCGAGCATAATCATAGTGGCGTTGCGCCATGAAGTTGAACCGCGGGTTGAGCGTTTCAACGCGCTTGATTGCTTCGTCGAGCAGCTCGGTTGGTGAAACCTTCTTCGCCCTGACCAATTGTCCAAGGCCCACTGAATCGTGCTTGTCGAGAATCGACATGTTGCTTCCCTTTTTTGCTGCGAATGCAGGCGCGACCACCAGAGCCGCGCCCCCTGCCAGGATTTCTCGCCGACTGTGGGTCATCCCGCTTTCCGGATCGGGCTGACATTTTCATCGTCGGGCTTTGCATAATAGCGGCTGTAGAACTTGCGGAACTGGGCGATCGGTCCGTCGCCTTCGCAAATCAGTGCATTGGGTTCGTATCTCTGTCGGTCCCAGACCACCTTGTCCTGGTCGAACTGCTTGCAGATGTCGCGGATGATCGCCTTGGCAACGCCTGCCCTTTCACCCTCGGCCTGTGCTCGTGGCTGGGTAAAGCAGAAACGGGCATGGACATGGTCGAGCTCAACTGGCGTGATGCAGGCAACAAGCAATGTTTCCGAAATCCCGGTAAAGCGGGTCCAGCTCTGCCCCGGCCCCATCGTGTCATAGCTGATACAGCCGTCGACTTCGCCCCAGGGCGTCCCCATTTTGCCGCGCACGTCCGCGCCGCGGCCCCATTCGCCCCAGCGCAAGTCGCCCAGCGGCACATTGGAGGTTCCATGGATATATTTGAAATGCGCGATATCAACGCCATTTTCAGCCATGTTCTGGATCGATCCATAAACATTCCACTCAAATGTTTCAAAATCTGTCCAATCAGGATCTGAACATTCCGGGATGATCGCAACGTCAAAAAGTGGTGCGATATCCTGCGGATGATACCAGGCCCATACCCATCGGTTGGCTTCGGTGATGTGCCAGGTTCGCGTGCATTTGCGTTTTACCTGCGGTGGGATGGACTTGGAATAAGGAATTTCCTTCACGACACCTTCATCACCATCATAGCGCCACGCATGAAACGGGCACTCGAGCAGGTTGCCGTGCACTTTGCCGCCATGGCCCATATGTGCGCCGAGATGCTTGCAATAGGCGTCGACCATGCGCGCCTTGCCGTCCTCACCGCGCCAGATGGCAAGGTCCTTGGAAAAGTAGCGCAGCGGTTGGACTTCGCCGACGGCCAGGTCCTTCGACATAGCGACTGGATACCATCCAAATGGAATGCCGATATCGAGATTTCGCTCCTCGATCGAAGCGCGTCCCTTGACGTCGGCAAGACGCCAATCGAGCAAATCTTGCCCTCTGAGTTTTTCCAAAACCTGCCACACTGCAACAGGCGCAGTGCGGGCATCGCCTGCGGGACGGTTTTCTGCTTGGGTCATGACTAGTCTCCTTTCATGAACTTCTCATTCTCGAGAAGTGCCAGCGCCGGGGGGTTGTCTCTCCGGGCCGGAAAACAGATGAATGGGGAGCAGACTTCCCAGCTCCCATATTGGTTCCCCGTGTCGTTACATGCCGAACACCTTCAAGGCGTTTTCTCTCAAGAACTTGGGCCAGACTTCATCCTTGAACGGAACGTTCGGCATGTCGCCAAAGATCCGGTCAAGACTGAGACCCATCGGGAAATAACCGGCATAGATAACCTTGTCGGCGCCCCGGGTATTGGCATAATCGATGATGGCCTTGGGATAGTGCTTGGGCGCGAAAGCCGAGGTGGAATAATAAAGGTTCGGCCATTTCAGCATCAGCTTTACAGCCAGCGCCTCCCAAGGTTCAGCCCCGTGACGCATCACGATCTTCAGGTCCGGAAAGAACCAGCAGATTTCGTCCAGATGTTCGACCTTTTGTGTTTCCATTGGAATGCGCGGTCCCGGTATGCCGACATTGAGACAGATCGGGATGCCAAGTTCTGCAGCGGCGGTGTAAAGCGGGAACATGTATTTGTGATTGATCGCTACCTGCGGCAAGGTCCCGCTCGGAAAAACACTGATCGCAGAAATACCGACCTCGGAATGAAGCCGCTTGATCCGGCGGACTTCATCGACGCCCTTGTTGGGGTCACAAGGCACATCAAAAAAGAAGCGGTCAGGAAACAGCTCCTTTGCACGGCGCGAGGTATCGTCATCGTTCCAGCCCACCAGCGCCTTTTCGATATTGAACCTGTCCATTTGCTCGACGGTCCACTTGACGAAATCGCCTGGATTGCCGGTCTGCGGCACGTCCTTGAACATGTATTGCGCAGGCATGGAGAATTGCTCAAGCGTCTGCGCATCCTTGATGAGCGGGCGGAAGCTGGCAAACCAGTCCCCACGGTCCTCGGCATTGGGAATGCCCATCATGCAATCGATCACTTTAATGTCTGTGGGATATCCCATTTGTCTCAGGCTCCAATTAAATTTGGCCATATGGCCTTGAGTTTGGTCTTGTCGATCTTGCCTACAGCGTTGCGCGGCAGGGGTTCGGATGAGAAGGCGACGCGGCCTGGCGCCTTGTAGCGCGCAAGCTTTTCGCCGACTTCGAGAATGACTTGGTCTGCAGTCAGCCTGTCCGCCACGACAACTGCGACGAGTAGTTCGCCCAGCCGCTCGTCCGGGATGCCGAAGGCTGCGCATTCGGTAATGCCGGGCATCTCGCCCATCACCCGTTCGACCTCGGCACAATAGATGTTCTCGCCCCCGGAAATGACCATGTCCTTCTTGCGATCGACGATGAACACATAGCCCTCCTCGTCGACATAGCCCACGTCACCGGTCTTGAGCCAACCATCGGCGGAGAGCACGGCCGCTGTTTCGTCGGGGCGATTCCAGTATCCCGCCATGATCTGCGCACCGCGCACGACGATTTCGCCGGCCTCGCCACGCGAAAGCTCGCGGCCGTCCGGCCCATCGATACGGATATCGACGAGCGGCAGCACCCGACCTGCAGAGGAGGGACGCCGCGTGAAGTCTTCACCAACCGCTTGCGCAATAGCACCGGAACACTCGGTCATTCCGTAACCGGTCCCCATTGCCGCTTGCGGGCAGACACTGCGAATTTCCTCCAGCAAGTTGACCGGAAGCGCCTGCCCTCCACTTGCCACGTTGCGCAGGCCGGAAAGGTCGGCTTCGGCAAGTTTTGCCTTGTGCATCAGGTCCCACAGCATGGTGGGAACGCCGGTGAACATGGTGATGCCTTCGTTCTTGATCAGCTTGACCGCTTCCTGCGCGTCCCAGCGACGCATGATAACAACCTTGGAACCGGAAAAAAGAGGCGAGAGGAAAGCCGAACCGAGCCCGGAAATGTGAAAGAGCGGATAGACGAGCAACACGCCCTGCTGCGGGGCAGCGGCCATCAGCGCTTCAGGTTCCATGCCATATTTGGCCGCCATGTGGTGGAGAACCATCACGCCTGAAAGCTGCATCGAAAGCAGGCCTGTTGTGAGGTTTCGGTGGGTAAGGACCGCTCCCTTGACCCGTCCGGTTGTCCCGGAGGTAAAAAGGATTGATACCGGGTCTGAAGGCTGCGCCGCGATCGTGTCAACACCGTGCCCTGGAGGGACAAGTGCGGCAAGGTCGGCTTCCTCGACCGGATTGGTCAGGTCGAACATTCGTCCTTGATACCCGCCGCTGCGGATCAGTTTTGCGCGTTCGCTGTCTGCAAGCACTATCGTTGGCGTGACCTCATCGATCATCGCGACCAATTCGGCAGGCGATCCACGAGAATTGAGCAACGCTGCCACTCCACCCGCCTTGACCGTCGCCAGATAGGCAATGATCCATTCGGTGCGGTTACGCATGCAGATGGCGACGCGGTCGCCATGCTTGATACCGAGCAACGGCACCAGTCGGTCGCGCCATTGGAACACCTGCTCAAAAGACAGGCGTCGATCATCCTCCACGATAAAGGTCTTCTCGCCGTGCCGGCGTGCAGCGTCGATCAGCTGGTTAAGGTCAGCTGGAGCATTTACGAATTGCCGCAGACCTCCCAGATTGCCGATTTCGAATGGCGAACCAGGAGCTGTAACCTTTGCAAAAACGGGATCAATATCGCTCATGCCTTTGTCGCCACCTCTTTTGCCCAGCGGTAATCCTGTTTGCCTGCAGGAGAACGCTTGACTTCATCCACCCAGACCAGTGCCTTGGGAACCTTGTAGCCTGCAAGCTTGTCAGCCAGATGCGCTTTGATGTCTGCAAGATCTGGGCGCGCCACATTTGGTCGCTGGGAAACGACCGCCACGACACGCTCACCCCAGCGTTCGTCGGCCTGGCCAACCACGACCGCGTCAAAGATGGCCGGGTGAGAACGCAGCGCTTCCTCCACTTCTTCTGGGAAGACCTTTTCCCCGCCGGTATTGATGCAAGTCGATCCTCGTCCAAACACGGTGATCTTGCTGTCGGGGTCAAGCCTTGCTGCATCACCGGAGACCGCCCAAACCTGAGTGTCGATTGTCACGAATGTCTCTGCAGTCTTCACCGGGTCATTGTAATAGCCAATGGGCGTGTTGCCGGTACGGGCGACAAATCCGGTTTCGCCCACCGAGCCAATCCGGCCATCCACCACGACCTGCTGGCATTCATTGGCCGGCAGGCGCATCACGCCCTCTTCGGATTTCTCGGCCATGCCCGATATCCCGGTTTCCGAAGCGCCAAGGCCATCGCTGATGCCGGCTGTTGGAACGAGGGCCTTCAGGTCATCCTTTAAGTGTTGCGAGAAAACCGCTCCCCCCGAACCGAGATTGACGACATGCGCGAGATTCCATCGCCCGGGATTATCGCGCAGCGTATCGCGCAGTGGCGTGGCCATCGCGTCGCCCACGAACTGGATCATGTTGGCTTGTTCACGTTCGGCAGTATCGAGCATGCGCGCTGGGTCGAATACATGCCCCTCATCGAGGATGATCGTAACACCGTTGAGGAGCGCGCTCCACACGGCCCACATCGCCGCCATATGCATGAGCGGAGCCAGCGGAAAAAGCCGAAGGGGATAGCCGTCGCGTGCCCGGCTTTCGATGTCCTCTGGTTCAACTACCGGGCCGTGCGGATTGAAATAACCGGCCGCTCCCGCGCAGGCAAACAGGAAGGCGCGGTGCGGCCACATGACGCCCTTTGGCATGCCGGTCGTGCCGCCTGTGTAACAGAGCAGGATGTCTTCTTCGCTCCGTTCCCAAGGACCACCGGGCTCGAACGCCAGCAAGTCGGCATATGCGACCGAACCGGACGTGTCCGTGTCCGTTCCATCGTCGACCGAAACCGTGAACTTCAGTTTTTCGATATCGCCCCGCACATCGCGAATGACGGGTGAAAATTCTGCACCATGGATGATTGCGGCACTGTCTGCGTTGACGAACAAGTAGCGCAGTTCGTCTGTCCGGTAGCGATAGTTCACGTTGTAAGGCACTGCACCCAGTTTACACGCCGCGATAAAGGCTTCGAGATAGGCAGGGCCATTATGGAGATACAGCCCGACTGTATCGCCGCGCTTGAGGCCGTGCGCTGCGAGCCCCGTTGCAAGCCGGTCACAGCGGTCATTCAATTCGGCAAAAGTAACGCGGTCCCGGTCACCGATTACTGCCAACCGCTCGGGAACAGTCCGGGCAACGGTTTCAAACAGGTCGGCAAGGTGGAACTGGCTGGCCATCAATAAACTGCCGCCGGGTTCTTGGCATTGGGGCTACCCAGCATGTCCCGGTAGGAAGGGCGTTCATTGCCCCTGTCGGTTACACCCAGCACTTTTGCGATTTCGGCGCCGATCAGCGTTTGACCGGACAGTTCATCCCGGTTTGGCGCGCGGTCAATGGCATCGATGATGTGAGCGGTGAATTCCGGGTTCTCAGCCGTCGCCATGAAGCCTTCATATTGCTCCGGACTGGTATCCTTGGCAATCATCGCGCGCTCTGTAATGAGCGGCCCCATCCAGATCGAAACAGCAATCACGCCGGTCCCGCGCAAGTCATGCTCCATGTCATGGGCAAACTTG
>JBATDO010000354.1:0-2306 GCA_049663505.1 Sphingorhabdus sp. | reverse complement strand
ATCGTATCGTTGCGGTTCAGGGTATTGCAGGTGCTGGTAAAAGCACCCTGCTCAAACCGGTTGCCGACATATTGCGCGAAGAGGGCCGTACCGTCTTGGGGCTCGCGGTTCAGAATACGCTCGTCCAGATGCTCGAGCGCGATACCGGCATTCCTTCGATGACGGTAGCGCGCTTCGTCAAGCAGCACGGTCCGCTGCTCAGCACTAGCGATCCGTTCAAACTTGCAGACGCCAGAGCGAATATGCGCGGCACCGTCGTAATGCTCGACGAGGCCTCGATGGTCGGTAATGCCGACAAGGACAAGCTGCTGCGGATTGCCAATCTCTTACAGCTCGACCGCTTTGTCAGCATTGGTGACAAGAAACAGCTGGGCGCGGTTGATGCCGGCAAACCATTTGATGTGATGCAGCGGGCAGGGACCGAGACTGCAATCATGAATTTGAATATCCGCGCGCGTGACCGCACGCTTCGTAATGCCCAATATGCAGCGCAAGGTGGCCAGATCGAAGTGGCCCTGCGGCATCTTGGACCTCATGTGGTCGAGGTGCCTGAAAATGCTGCACTGGCGGCAGCAGCCGCATGGCTGTCTCTGTCACCACAAGAGCGCAGCACGACCGCGATCTATGCGTCAAGCCGTGCACTGCGCGGGCAGGTCAATGAAGCTGTCCAAACCGGGCTTCAGGCGAATGGCGAGCTAGGAGACCGGGCGTTTGCAACTGATGCGCTCTCGCGGATCAACACGACCCGCGAAGAACTGCGCTACGCCAAAACCTATCTTCCCGGCATGGTATTAGAGGTTGACCGGCGGCAGCGCAGTCAGGCCATCGGGCAAGGGCGTTATGATGTGATCTCTGTCGATCCAGCGCGCGGACGGGTGACACTTGAAAATGCCCGCGGCCGCCAGTTCGAGTTCAAGCCCGGCCGGTTGCGGCCGCAAGGCGAGGTCGATCCGTTGCGGCTTTTTGAACGCAAGCCCGTCGAGTTATTTGCAGGTGACCGCATCCGCTGGACCGATACCGACCATAAACGCGGTCTGCTCAATGCCGATCAGGCACAGATACTGGATATTGGCAACAAAGGTATAGCGCTCAAAACGTCGGCGGGCATCGAGCATTTGCTCAAACCAGATGATCCCATGTTGAAGCGGCTTGATCTTGCTTATGCGCTTAACGCCCATATGGCACAGGGCCTGACCTCGGATCGCGGGATTGCTGTCATGGATAGCCGCGAGAAGAATCTCTCTAACCAGCAGACGTTTCTGGTGACGATTACCCGTCTACGTGATGGTCTGACCTTATATGTCGATAATGCCAGCAAGCTCGAAAAGGCAGTCGAGCAGAATACCGGCATGAAGCGCTCGGCATTGGAGACAACCGGCTTGCTCAAAGATGCAGCGGCGGCTGGCATTGCCAAAGGCAAAGCGAAAGAACCAGCGCAGGGCCGCGAGCCACCAGAGCGGGACCGGTCGATCGTCAAACCGTTTGAAATCGGGCTATGAGGTCGCGAGTTTGAAAATGCGAAAAAGGAAACGCGATCCAAAAAAGAGACCCGCAGGTGAGGGCGGGTCTGAAAGGTGAAAGAACTCTGCGTCGCTAAACGCCGGGCCCTTCGGGTCGCAGCGCCTATATGCGCCCGAATATGTGAATAACCTTGCACGGAATCGTCGCGGCCCGAGATAACAATTCCATTTTCGGCCAAGCGCCTGGATTGTTGCTGAAACAAATTGAACGTAACGGGCTATTGCAGCTTACGACCAAACCACAGCACCCGGCCGACGATATTGATCGAACGCCGCTCCATACTTTGCCAAGTGGGATAAGAGGGATTATCGCTAATCACCGATATCTGGCGGCCCTTAGGCTCAATCGCAATCCGCTTCACATTGAGCATATCGTCCATCCGCAACACATAAATACCATCGCGCAAGCGGGATTGTCCGTCGCCCAGATCGACCATGACTTCGTCACCGTCGAACAATGTCGGTTCCATCGAATCGCCGAGCACCCGGATGATCGAAAGGCTTGCCGCCTTGCTCTGGGTCAGCTTTTTGAGCCAATCCTCGTCGAACCCGAACTGTGCGGTTTTGGATTCCATTTCGGCAAGTGCGCCGTGACCAGCCGAAGCAGCGACATCCAGCACAGGAACATGGACCAGATCGACAACAGGGCCGCTCCGCCGTGTCGGGCCGCCGAGAATGACCTCATCCACGCCAAAATAGCGTGCAAGCACTGCCCGGTCTCGCTCATCCAATGACCGAGGCGAGCCGCGTTTGATATATTGCTGGATGTAAGCAGCGTTGCGCCCG
>JBATDO010000353.1:0-8064 GCA_049663505.1 Sphingorhabdus sp. | reverse complement strand
CGCTTGTTCCCCGTTCAGCGACCCAAATTCCCTATATGGAAGCGCTCGCCCGCGACGAGATCATATTTGCACTTGGCCCAGCAGGGACCGGCAAGACCTATCTCGCGGTAGCACAAGCCGTAGCAATGCTAATCACAGGGGCGGTTCAGCGGCTCATATTGTCGCGCCCTGCAGTTGAAGCGGGCGAGCGGCTTGGTTTTCTCCCCGGGGACATGAAGGAAAAAGTCGACCCCTACCTACGACCGATCTATGATGCGTTGTACGACTGCCTGCCTGCCGAGCAGGTAGAGCGACGCATCGCCTCAGGTGAAATCGAGATCGCACCGCTTGCTTTTATGCGAGGGCGAACCCTAGCTGACAGTTTCATCATCCTCGACGAAGCACAAAATACCACAGCGGCGCAAATGAAGATGTTTCTTACCCGTTTTGGCATGAACAGCCGAATGGTGGTCTGTGGGGATCCAAGACAGGTGGATATTCCAGGCGGTGACAGGATGTCAGGCTTGAACGACGCTGTGCGTCGTCTCGAAGGCGTAGATGGCATCACGACCATTCATTTCAACAGCAGTGACGTGGTCCGCCATCCTCTGGTCGGGCGCATCGTCGATGCCTATGAGGGCGAGGATGCTTAATGTCGAACTCGATCAATCGATCGAGTGGAGCGGACAAGGCGAATGGCAGAAATTAGCCGATCGCGCGGTCAACGCGGCGTTTCAAGTATCATCGCATGGCTCACTTGTTGATCAGCGCTTCACAATGTCGCTCAGTATCCGACTTTCCGACAATGAAGAGGTGCAAGCGCTGAATCGCGATTGGCGCGAGAAGGACAAGCCTACCAACATATTGTCCTTTCCCATGATCGACCCTGACGATTTCGAGGCACTAGCCAACACCGACGATGGAGAGATACTAATAGGTGACATGATCCTGGCACATGGTGTTTCAGTCGCAGAAGCCCGTGAAAAGGGCATTTCTCTGGCTGACCACGTGGCACATCTTGTCATTCACGGAACGTTGCACCTTTTGGGATATGACCACATCGATCAACAGCAAGGGGACATGATGGAGGCGCTTGAAGTAAAAGCGCTTGCATCAATAGGCATTCCCAATCCATATGACGATGAAATTTGACAATTAAGAGGCCAGTACGCTTCCATTATGCCCGAGGGTGAAAGTTTTAACGGTTCGAGAACCGTATCCGACGACGATAGCGACGGACGAATATGGCAGCGGCTGAAGCTAATGTTCTTTGGCCGCGAACATGAACCGACGCTTCGCGAACAGCTTGAAGAAGCGATTGCAGAGCATGAGGAAGATGCTGAGGATGGGAAGCAGCCGGAACACGACGGTGACCTGACTGCAGCTGAACGGACGATGCTGCGTAACCTGCTGCATTTCTCTGAGCACCGCGTCGACGATGTCATGGTACCTCGTAGTGACATCGTTGCGATCGAAGAGCGTGCAACCTTTGCCGAATGCGTGGCTTCGTTCGCCGAACATGGCCACAGCCGCCTCCCCGTGTATCAAGACACGCTCGATAGTATAACAGGAATGATCCATATAAAGGACATCTTTGCGGTCCTTGCCGAAGGCAAGGAGATGCCAGAAAGCTTGGAAGCATTCATTCGCCAGCCCCGTTTCGTTCCGCAAAATATGAGTGTCCTTGCGCTCCTCGACGAAATGAGACGAACGAGGACTCACCTGGCGATCATTCTTGACGAGTATTCCGGAACCGAAGGGCTTGTCACCATCGAAGACCTTGTCGAAGAAATCGTTGGCGAAATAGAAGATGAACATGACGAAGAACCCGAAGAGCTATTTTTCCAAGTCAGTCCCGACATTTGGGAGGCTGACGCAAGAACCGAACTCGATGACATTGCCCAAGCCATTGATCCCGAGCTGGCAAATGTCGACGAGGATGTAGATACGCTTGGCGGCCTGGCATTCGTGATATCTGGCCAGGTCCCAGTCGTTGGACAGGTTTTGCTGCATGAAGCGAGTGGATGGCGGTTGGAGGTGCTGGACGGTGATGAAAAGCGAGTGACTCGCCTCAGGCTTTACGCGCCCGTACCGGTCGATGATGACGGCGAATAATTCCGCTTAAATGCCTGCGAGCTTGGTTGCGCGGATACGCCAGCTTTTTGCCAGACTTTCCAGCTTGGATAGCGCAACGAGGTCACCCTTGGCACTTTCCCCCTTGTGACCGCCACCAATGAGCAGCCTAAAAACATGCTCAACCGTCCATTTAAGCGATGCCTGTTCAACTTGTTCGATCTTATCGTGCGGCGCGACCAGTCCTTCTTCCAAAACACGGAAATATAACCCGCAGCGACCACTTTCGATTATTGCTGCCGAAAGCCCTTGATGCCCAAGATGATGATCTATTTTCCAGCAAGGCTGCCGACCTTGGGCAACCTCCACCAGCGCGTTTCCAAGCCGGAAACGATCGCCAATCCTCACCTTTTTCTCCGTCATGCCTGATGAACTGATATTCTCGCCAAATGCCCCAGCTGTGTTGAGCAGGCCCGGCGGCACAGAGCCTTGCGAGACAAAATATTCGTTCCAGTAGTCATAGTGCTCTGATGGATAGCTATGTACGGCCTTTTCTGCTCCACCATGTACCTTTGAATCTGCGACCTCGTCGCCATCAAATCCAAATTCCCTTAGCATTACAGGTGTTTCGACAGGCTTTCGCGCTATCGCGCTCATGGTTCCATCCGCACGAAACAACGTTGGTCGGCCAATTAACAGGGCGTCGATAGAAGATTGGATCATCGACCTGTATTAGCCGCTTGCTAATTGCATTCCCATTGGCTTTTTGTCGCGTCACTGATTAAAAGCGCGGGCAATGCAAACCAGCGATCTCCGCATTGCCCTTTTTAGTGGCAATTATAACTATGTGCGCGATGGAGCGAACCAGGCGCTTAACCGGCTGGTGGGGTATCTGCTGCGACAGGGCGCATCCGTGCGGGTATATTCGCCAACCGTCGACCAACCTGCGTTTGCCCCAACCGGCGATCTGGTTAGCGTACCATCAATGGCGATTCCCAATCGCCCTGAATACCGAATTCCCTTGATGCTCTCCGGCCGCGTGAAGCGCGACCTTGACCGGTTCAGTCCCAATGTCGTGCATATCTCCAGTCCAGACCGAGTGGCGCGACAGGCGGTGAAATGGGCACAACGGCGAAACTTGCCAGTCCTTTGCTCGGTACACACCCGCTTCGAGACCTATTTTCGTTACTACAATATGTCGTTCCTGGAACCTGCTGTCGAAGCATGGTTGCGAAGGCTATATCGCAAATGCGACGCCCTCGTTGCCCCATCTGAGAGCTTTGCGCAGGTTTTACGTCAACAGCGAATGAACTATGATATCGATATCTGGTCGCGCGGCGTTGACCGGGAAATCTTCAATCCGCTCAAGCGTGATCTTGATTGGCGTCGTAGCCACGGTATCGCAGACGATGTGCCGGTGATCGGTTTTCTGGGGCGCTTGGTCATGGAAAAGGGACTCGACGTCTTTTCCGATGCCATCGACCAGTTGAGACGGCGTCAAGTGTCGCACAAAGTGATGGTCATTGGGGAAGGGCCGGCCAGAGGCTGGTTCGAAAGCCGACTACCGCACGCAGCCTTTGTCGGATTCCAGGGCGGCGCTGATCTCGGTCGTGCAGTCGCATGCATGGATATGCTGTTCAATCCGTCAGTCACAGAGACCTTTGGGAATGTGACACTGGAGGCCATGGCGTGCGGCTTGCCCGTAGTCGCTGCCAAGGCGACCGGAAGTCAGAGCCTTGTCGAAGACAAGGTATCGGGCCGACTGATTACTCCAGGCGCAATCAACCAGTTCGCAGACGTCCTACAGTCCTATTGCACGGATGACGAACTGCGCGAACGGCATGGAGCAGCTGGCGAACAGCGATCCTTGAATTACAGCTGGGACGCCATCAACCAAACAGTGGCGGATACTTATCTGCGCCTCATCCGCCAGCGCGCAGCACGATCTATCGCAGCCTGTTAAACGGGCTTGCACAGCAATGGGCAACACGAGATGGTAAGACCATGAGCGACCTTTTCGAAAAGCCCCTGCCCCAATTTGGCTCGATACGCACCAATGCACCGCTGGCCGATAAACTTCGCCCACTTTCGCTTGGCGACGTAATCGGTCAAGAGCACCTGACCGGCCCTGATGGTGCGATCGGACGAATGGTCGCGGCTGGCAAACTGTCGTCAATGATCCTTTGGGGGCCGCCAGGAACAGGAAAGACAAGTATTGCAAGGCTCCTGGCAGATGCTGTCGGCATGCACTACAAGGCAATATCTGCTGTGTTCTCGGGCGTCGGCGATTTAAAGAAGGCGTTTGCCGAAGCCGAAGCGATTGCACGCACCGGAAAGCAGACATTGCTTTTCGTAGACGAGATACATCGGTTCAACCGTGCACAACAGGACGGATTTCTGCCTTTTGTCGAAAGTGGCGTCGTGACTTTGGTGGGTGCAACGACCGAGAACCCGTCCTTCGAACTCAACGCCGCATTGCTGTCACGCACGCAAGTCATGGTACTCAATAGGCTGGGAGAACAAGCGCTTGGCACATTGCTGGACCGCGCTGAAGGTGTCGAAGGTCGCTTGCTACCCTTGACAAGCGAGGCGCGCATGGCCCTTATTCGCAGCGCAGACGGCGATGGCCGTTTCCTCCTCAACCAATCAGAGACCCTATTCTCGATAATGCAGGAATCACCGCTTGATGCGACTGCGATGGGCGCTCTCCTCCAGCGCCGGATGCCGGTTTACGACAAGGACCGAGAGGGTCACTACAATCTCATCTCTGCCCTACACAAGAGCCTGAGGGGATCCGATCCACAAGCGGCGCTCTATTGGATGGCACGAATGCTCGTAGCAGGCGAAGAACCATTATACGTGCTTCGCCGACTGGTCCGCTTTGCCAGCGAAGACATCGGCCTTGCCGATCCACAGGCGCTGAACCAATGCCTTGCGGCCAAAGACGCCTATGAATTCCTGGGAAGCCCGGAAGGCGAACTCGCGATCGTGCAAGCTTGCCTATATTGCGCCACCGCACCAAAATCCAATGCCACCTACAAGGCTCAAAAGGCGGCCTGGAGTTCTGCCAGGGAAACAGGGTCGCTCATGCCACCATCCAACATTCTAAACGCACCCACCAAGTTGATGAAAGATATCGGCTATGGCAAGGACTATAGCTATGATCATGACAGCGATGGCGGCTTTTCTGGTGCCAATTATTGGCCGGACGAAATGAAACCCGCCGAATATTACAAGCCTGTCGAACGTGGGTTCGAAGCAAAGATCAAGGAACGTATAGCGTATTGGAACAAGCTGCGTAGTGGTCGCAAACCACTGGTTTGAATCGCTAAATTGCTGCGCAGCATAGTCGCAGCAAAAATTTGCCAGCCCCTTGATTCCATGATATATTCCGTCTGCTTCTGTTGACCGGAACGGTCGCTTTAGAGGGGGGAGCTGATATGGATAGCATGCAAATTGCAGGTTACGCATTTGACCAGGCACTGTTCATGGAATGGGCCGAAAAAATATTTTTTGCACTGGTAATCGTGACAGCGACATGGGCGCTGGCAAAAGGCGCCAAATGGACGTTTGCAAGGATGGTAGATCAGATCGGATTTTTCCAGCGCGGAACTGCCAGTGGAGAGAGTGTCGGCATGGCGCTGGGCAGGATTGTCTCGTTGTTGATCTGGCTCGTCGGGCTGCTGATCGTGCTGCAGCAACTTGGTTTCAGCAGCGTCGTCACACCGGTGGAAGGATTGCTCGGTAACTTCATAGGTTATTTGGACAATATCGTGTTTGCAGTTGCGATTTTCTTTGTTGGGTCCTTCGTGGCCCGCATAGTTCGTGAGCTTACAGAAACAACGTTGACGACCATCAATCTTGACCGATGGGCCAATATTGGAGGTGTAGAGGCGGTGACCGGAAATAGCGCGATCAGCAAAACGATCGGCTCGATTGCCTATGTACTGGTGATTATTCCCTTTGCTATTGGCGCTCTGGATATCCTTGACATAGCGGCCATCACCACGCCTGCGCAAAACTTGCTCAATACCGTATTCCAGGCGATACTACCCATAATTGGTGCCTGCATCCTTTTGGGCCTTGGATACGTCATCTCACGCTGGGTTGGAGGACTCATCCGTGATCTCCTGCCCAGCCTAGGCGCTGATCGCGCCATCAATGAGCTGGGAATATTGCCCGAAGGCCGCACGGCATCTGGAGTGATAGCCACGATCGTGACCATCGCAGTCATGATCTTCTTTGCGATAGCGGCAACAGACATGCTCGGCTTTCCGCAACTCACCGACATACTCGAAACTGTGCTTGCGCAGGCGGGCAATGTTGCGTTCGGTGCTGTTCTGATTGCGCTGGGCGTGTTCATCGCCAAGATATTGCAAAACCTAATCGGTGACGCCACCGGGCCAGGATTTGCTTCAAATGTCACCTATTGGATCACGGTCGGGCTGTTCTTGTTCATTGGGCTGAAGCAGATGGATATCGGCGGCAATATTCCAGATTATGCCTTTCTGGCCGTCGCCGGCGGTGCTGCCATTGGTATTGCCATCGCTTTTGCGCTGGCCTTTGGACTTGGCGGGCGCGATGCTGCGGCTCGCATTCTGGCCGACTTGCGCTCGTCCCCAGCAGCACCGTCATCTAGGCCCACAGCCAAGATGACTGCCGATCTCGTTGCACGTGCCCCGGCCAAGAAGCCCGTTTCCAAAAGGGCGCCGCGCAAGGCCTCTCCGGCAAAGGCTCCTGCCAAGCGCAAATAGCGGCTTCATCCATGACACGATAAAGGGCGGGGCTTATTGCGCCGCCCTTTTCTTTTCCGCACAGGCTTGCCATAGGTTTGCCATATGCCTCGATTTACCCGTTTCGCCTGCGTCGACTGGTCAGGCGCCAAGGGCAGCCGACATGCCGGCATCGCGCTCGCGGTGTGTGAAAATGGTACGGATGCGCCAATGCTTGTTGCTCCGCCTGAAAGAGAATGGTCGCGCCAAGCCATAGCGGATTGGCTTTTGGCGCAGGAAGATGACCTCCTCATCGGATTTGACTTCAGCTTTGCCCCGCCGTTTGTCGAGCGCGGAAGTTATCTTCCCGGTGATCCCGTACCTTGCAATGCGCAAGACTTCTGGTCCTATGTCGAGGATGTTTGTGCCGATCCCGACCTCGGTGCAGCATCGTTTCTTGAACACCACCACCGCCGCCACTTTTACCTCGGCGCTGCAGACGGCCGCAAGGCAGACTTCATGCACTACAGACGATGTGAAGCGCATTACAACGCACAAGGCGGAGGAAAGCCCTCGACTGTTTTTGACGCGATTGGCGCTGCACAGGTAGCGAAGTCCAGTTTTGCGGGCATGCGTTTTTTAAATCTTGTTCAACGCACCCTGCCCGTCTGGCCGTTCGATCCACTGCCTCCTAATGGACCCGTTATTGTCGAAATCTACACGCAGATTGCCGCGCGTGCGTCGGGCATACGCAAAGGGCGGAGCAAGATCCGCGACGCGCAAGGACTGGACCAGGCACTTGAAGCCTTCAAGAGCACCCCTCATCACCCCATGAAACGTTACTCGGACCATGCAACCGATGCAATATTGACTGCTGCATGGCTCCGTTATGTATCTGAAAATCCAATATTTTGGAACCCAAGCCCCCTTGATTGCAAAATAGCCGCAACAGAGGGCTGGACCTTTGGTATTATTTGAGGTTATAGGCGCGGCCAACGTGCCGGCTTAGCTCAGTTGGTAGAGCACCTGATTTGTAATCAGGGGGTCACGAGTTCGAACCTTGTAGCCGGCACCACTTTGCACCCATGCCACAGGGCAGAAACCCGCCTAATCAACGCACGCGGGTGCATTTTTGCCAATCCGGAACGAAGCAGAAGCCAAATGGCTTGGTGCGCGGCAACATAGAAATCGAGCCGCGAACAAGACGTCCAATTTTGTAGGCCTTGATCAATCCTCGGCAATTATTTTCCGGCTTTGCAGCGCTCCGAACAATAGCGAACGTTGTCCCAATCTCTTGCCC
>JBATDO010000352.1:0-6740 GCA_049663505.1 Sphingorhabdus sp. | reverse complement strand
GATGAAAGCCCAGCGCGTAAAGAACGCGGTGATCGTGCCTACAGGTGCCAAGGGAGGGTTTTACCCCAAGCGCTTGCCCGACATGCGGGTCGACCGCGATGCCTGGTTCGCCGAAGGAACCGAGAGCTACCGGATCTTCATCCGCACGCTTTTGTCGGTGACTGACAATATCGTCAACGACAAGGTCGTACATCCGGCAAATGTCACTATCCATGATGGTGAAGATCCTTACTTCGTGGTCGCAGCGGACAAAGGCACGGCAACGTTTTCCGACACGGCAAATGCCATCGCGCTTGAGCATAATTTCTGGCTTGGCGACGCTTTTGCGAGCGGTGGGTCGGTGGGCTATGACCACAAGGCAATGGGGATCACGGCAAAAGGCGGATGGCTCTCAGTGCGACGCCATTTCGCCGAAATGGGCATAGACGTGCAAAAGGAACCGGTAACGGTCGCGGGCGTCGGGGACATGTCGGGCGATGTTTTTGGAAATGGCATGTTGCTGTCCAAGTCACTGAAGCTGGTAGCAGCTTTTGATCACAGGCATATTTTCTTCGATCCCGACCCAGATCCAGCCGTGAGCTGGAAAGAACGGCAGCGGCTTTTCAAGTTGCCCCGTTCAAGCTGGCTCGACTATAATGCCAAGCTGATTTCAAAGGGTGGGGGGGTCTTTTCTCGTAGTGAGAAAAGCATCAAGATTTCACCTGAAATCAGGTCTTTGCTGGGCATTGATGCAAAAGAAATTGAACCAGCCGCGCTGATGGTCGCGATCCTCAAGGCACCCGTCCAGCTGATGTGGTTTGGTGGTATAGGTACCTATATCAAGGACAAAAGCGAAAGCCATCTGGACGTGGGTGACCCGGCCAATGACGCGATCCGCGTCAATGGATCCGAAGTTCGCGCGAACGTGATTGGCGAGGGCGCAAATCTTGGCGTTACCCAGGCAGGCAGAATTGGATTTGCCCTTCGAGGTGGACGTATCAACACCGACTTCATAGACAATAGCGCAGGCGTTGATTGCTCTGACAACGAAGTGAATATCAAGATCGCACTCAATGCGGATATGCGCGCTGGAAAGCTCAAGGAAACCGCGCGCAACAAGCTGCTTGCAAGCATGACTGATGCCGTTGCAGACCTGGTCTTGGAAGACAACCGCTTGCAAACACTTGCCTTGTCAATTGCCGAGGCGGGCGGGGCAGGTGATTTGCCAGCCTATGTACGTTTGATCGAGACGTTCGAGAGCAGCGGGCGACTGGACAGGACGGTTGAAGGGATTGCGGGCAATGAAGAATTGTTTCGTCGTGCCAGTGAGGGCAAGGGGTTAACGCGTCCGGAACTGGCCGTATTGCTATCTACTGCAAAACTCGTAGCCCAAGACGGTATTGAAGATGCACCGCTCACGCTGGATTCATCAATGGAAAGCGAGCTGTTTGCAGCTTTTCCCGCAGCGATGGTCAAGGAACACAAGTCTTCGATCTTGTCGCATCGACTTCGCAAGGAAATCATCGCGACCAAGCTTGCAAATCGCATGATCAACAGGCTGGGTTTGCTTCATCCATTCGAGCTTGCCGAAGAAGAAGGCTGTAGCCTGTCAGATATCGCTGCCTCCTTTGCGATTGCCGAGAGAATCTACGATCTGCCATCGCTTTGGCAGGCAATAGACACAGGCGATATGCCCGAGTCGACACGTCTCATGTTGTTCAACCAATGCGCTGTTGAAACGCGAGCGCAGATGGCAGACATCATACGCAATGCGCATGAAGGAAGAGGTGTAGGTGAGGCAACGGCAATTTATGCCCCAGTGGTGAAAAAATTGTCAGCAGCTCTCGACAACTTGCTTCCTGCCGATGTCCGGCATCAAACCGAAGACTTCGGTACTCGACTGGTCGGCAACGGTGCTCCGCGTCGGATCGCAGAGCGACTGGTGCGCATGGCGCAACTCGATGGTGCGATAGGGCTGGCTGCATTGTCCTCTGCCCAAAAAGGGGATGTCACTGCGCTGACCAAGGCGTTTACAGCAATAGGCGATGCTTTAGGAATCGGCTGGGCGCAGGGGACGGCGATGCAGATGGATCCACATGATCCATGGGAGCGTTTGCTGGTCGCAGGACTAGCACGTGATTTTCAGGCAATGCGTCTCGACTTCCTGCGCCGCCGCGCTGCAAAGAAGCCATTCGAGGATACACAGGTCTGGATTGCTGACAATGCATCTCGCGTGAGGGCGTTCAAGGCGACAGTCGATCGCGCGCGCATGGGGGGAATGCCAACGCCAGCCATGCTTGCCCAGATAGCCGGTCAGGCCCGTGTCTTGCTCGCCAGATAGAAACGGGCGATATTCAAACTACGCTTGGCGAAATGCCAAGGCAAAGCGCGGCTCTGTCCCGGACAGGCCGCGCATGTGCCAAATTCTGCTAGCTTCAGGTCTTTGAGGCCATCAAGCCAGCGACGCTGCCCTTTGCTGATGGGTTCGAGGCATTCTGCTTTTTAGGCTTTTCGGCCTTGGGTTTTCGTACTTCACGGCTGGATTTTTTTTGGCTTTTTGCCATCACGGGGCTCCTTCAATTTTGGAGCAATGGGGCGCGCTCCAACGCGCGCTTAATTCACCGGCATTGGCGAACGTGCAAGAAACATATGGTGCGGATTGCGCGGTTTGTAAGAGCGTTGGCAAAATAACACGAGCTTGAGCATCCTTTGCGACCTGGCAAGGCCGGACATTTTGCAATGAACGGTCAAGGTTGAGCGTTGCTTGACTTGATCACGCGGTCTGGGAATGAGACGCAGATTCGTTGTCGAATGCCTTTTTATAGATGCTGTTAAGTGGGTACTGGAATAATTTCATTACCATCGGTTCGAAGAACTCCAGCGGCAAAGTATCATATTGCGGGTCAAAGGCCGGGCAATCATATTTGTCGATGAATTCCTCGGTCGCAGCAAAATGGGGATGCCCGCGAAATTGTTCGCGCATGTCCCTGTCGAGCCCGAGATGATGAAAGAAATTCACTCCTTGAAATATCCCGTGATGCTGGACGATCCAAAGCAACTCTTCGGAAACAAATGGCTTCAGTATAGCCGCGGCAATATCCGGGTGGTTGGACGCGCCGAGGGTGTCGCCAATATCATGGACCAGTGCCATCACGACATAAGCTTCCTCGCGTCCGTCACGATAAGCGCGCGTCGCCGTTTGGAGGCAGTGGGTTAGGCGGTCGACAGGAAAGCCGCCATAGTCCCCCTCGAGAAGCTTTAAATGATCAAGCACTCGCTTGCCACCATTCTGCGCAAATGCCAGCTGGTGACGCATTATGATCTGCCAGTCTTCCTGGGTGCTTTTTGACATGTCCTGAAAAGATGCACGGTCGTCGTGATTGCCCATTTTAGCGCTCCCTCGGTCGAGTGAATTAATCGTCTGACTAATGCTAACATGACTTGGTGGTGAAACAAGGGCTTCATGAACGGAAAAAATACAGCTAGAAAGGATCGATGGCCGTACTTGAGCTGACTGATCAGCCCTTCTTCTCGAACAAGAACCGCGCGTTCTGGAATCTGCATTCCGCCGGTTGGGGCGGTGCCACGGCACTATATGGTGTCACAGGTATCGCGAACGGACAGCCGCTCAGTTTTCTCGTGCAAGTTCTGATATCTGCGGTGACCGGCTATTCAATTTCGCTCGTCCTTTCGGTAGTATACCGCTATGTCATTGAGAAAAAGCCGGTAATAACATGGGGCACGACCTTGTTGGCCTTGGTTCTTGCATCGGGATTATACGCCTACATCGACACTTGGGTGTACCAAACTATCCGTCAAAGCGCCGACAATACGCCGTTTGCCCAGCTCTTGCTGGGCGCGCTTTTCAAGGATGGACTGCTTTTGGGGGGATGGTCGGCTCTCTATTATGCAATCAACTATTTCGTGCGAGCTGAAGAACAGGCAGACCAGATGCTGAGATTGGAAGCACAAGCGACAAGCGCGCAGCTGACGATGTTGCGTTACCAACTGAATCCACATTTCCTGTTCAATACGCTCAACAGCATCTCGACGCTGGTGCTTCTCAAGCAAACCGATCAAGCCAACGCCATGTTGTCTCGCCTTTCGTCATTCCTTCGTTTCACGTTGATTAACGAGGCCGCTGCGAAGGTGCCGCTAACGCAAGAGGTTGAAACACTGAAGCTCTATCTCGATATTGAAAAAATGCGTTTCGAAGAACGGTTGCGAACCATTTTTGACATTGATCCAGCTGCGGCTGAAGCCTTGGTTCCGTCGCTCTTGCTGCAGCCGCTGGTGGAAAACGCGATCAAATATGCCGTTACCCCAAAAGAGGAGGGGGCTGATATTTCGATCAGCGCTCATCTTGTCGGTCAAAAGCTGCGTATCATCGTGTCAGATACTGGCCCGGGGTTGCAGCCAGGGCAACAAGACCGCAGCCTGTCTACAGGGGTTGGTATGGCAAACACGCGTGAGCGGCTTTCGCAGGCATATGGCAACGAACAACAGTTCAAGCATTATGTGAAGGCCAGTGGAGGATTTGAGGTTTTGATCGAACTACCCTATCAGACCAAATCACTACCTATCGAAAACAAACAAGCGGGGGCAACATTACAAGGAATGGTAACCGCATGAGTATTCGCACAATTCTAGTCGATGACGAGAAACTGGCCATTCAAGGCCTCGAACTGCGTCTTCAGCCCTTTGATGACATTGAAATTGTCGCCACCTGCCATAATGGGCGTGAAGCGATTAGAAAGATCAAGACACTCAAGCCCGACCTGGTATTCCTGGACATCCAGATGCCGGGTTTCGATGGATTTTCGGTTGTACAGGGCGTCATGGATATTGATCCGCCGCTGTTCGTGTTCGTGACTGCCTATAGTGAGCATGCCATCCGCGCGTTCGAGGCGCAGGCAATTGACTATCTGATGAAGCCAGTCGAACCCGATCGCCTGGCCGATACTATGGACCGTGTCCGCGCTCGCTTG
Source organism: Sphingorhabdus sp. (assembly GCA_049663505.1). Taxonomy (GTDB): domain Bacteria; phylum Pseudomonadota; class Alphaproteobacteria; order Sphingomonadales; family Sphingomonadaceae; genus Sphingorhabdus_B. Next base: position 1,773 of record JBATDO010000352.1, on the reverse strand, counting down.
GCTGACAGGCGTCAATCGGATGAACTCGAACGCCTGCGAAATGTCATCAATGAAGTAGCACCCAATACCGCTATGCCGGTGGCGAGCGCCGAAGACGAAATGGCAAGCACTCGTTTCGAAAAGCTCATCAATGTCAAGGACCGGGGCCAGATCTTCCGAGTGGATGTTGAAAGCGTAGAGCGGATCGAAGCGGCAGGGGATTACATGTGCATTTACACTGCCGACAATTCGCTGATCTTGCGTGAAACGATGAAGGATCTCGAAAAGCGGCTCGATCCTCGTACGTTTCAGCGCGTGCACCGTTCGTGCATCGTGAACCTCGACCAGGTGCGCCAGGTCAAGCCGCACACAAATGGCGAATGCTTTCTTGTTCTCGAATCAGGTGCTCAAGTTAAGGTTAGCCGGTCTTACAGGGATGTCGTTGCCCGTTTCGTTCATTGAACAAGAGGACTAAATTTGTGAGTGACGTCGTTCCCACCAGCCGCAAGAGGGCAAGCGATTTCCATCCTTACATCCTCGAAATTTTCGATGGTTACGTGCATGGAAAGGTCTCCAAGCGCGAGTTTATCCGTGAAGCGGGAAAATTTGCAGCGGCTGGTGTGACCGGACTGATGATACTAAGTCAGCTTCAGCCCGATTATGCCATGGCAAGGCAGGTTGACCCTTCTGATCCGGCAATCATTACCTCGCGCGTGATTATTCCGAGCCCCGACGGCCACGGTTCGATCAACGCGTTGCAGGCGATGCCTGCAGGCGCGCGGGGAAAACTGCCGACAGTGCTCGTCATACACGAGAACAGGGGGCTTAATCCCTATATTGAAGATGTTGTCCGGCGGCTGGCAAAACAGGGTTACCTGGCGATCGGACCTGATGGATTAACTTCGCTGGGAGGCTATCCGGGCGATGACGAGAAGGGACGTGAACTTCAGGCGAAACTTGATCCGGCCAGGTTGCTCGAGGACTTCTTCGCGGCCTTCGAATATGCGCGCGATTTCAAGCAGTCGAACGGAAAAGTCGGTGCTGTTGGATTTTGCTATGGCGGTGGAGTATGCAATGCACTCGCAGTTGCCTACCCCGACCTGGCGGCCTCGGTGCCATATTACGGCCGTCAACCCAAGGCGTCGGAAGTGCCGGCGATCAAGGCACCGCTTTTGCTCCATTATGCCGGCATTGATGAGCGCATCAATGCCGGATGGCTACCTTACCAGGCAGCCCTCCTGGCAAACCAAAAACGCTATGATGTTCATTTCTACCCCGACGTAAACCACGGGTTTCACAACGATTCTACTCCGCGGTACAATGCCGAGGCTGCCGCTCTGTCGTGGAAACGCACGATCGAGTTTTTCGAAAAGCATCTTCGCTAGCGCCGCTCCTTGAAAAATGCCCTGAGCAACTCTGCTGCTGCATCTCCTCCGATGCCTGTGTATATCTCGGGTTTGTGGTGGACAGTTGGCTGGTGGAATAGCCTGGGACCATGTTCCACCGCACCTCCCTTTGGATCGTCTGCGGCATAATATAGCCGGGCAATACGTGCGTGTGCGATGGCGCCTGCGCACATTGCACAAGGTTCCAGCGTGACCCATAGGTCGCATCCCACAAGGCGGTCAGTGCCAAGCCACTCTGCAGCTTCACGAATAGCCACTATCTCGGCATGAGCAGTTGGATCATGGCTTGATAGCGGGCTGTTTTGTCCTCTGCCAATGACAAGGCCGTCCTTGATCACCAGGGCACCAACGGGCACTTCGCCTGCTTGACCCGCTCTCTTTGCAATGG
>JBATDO010000351.1:0-8374 GCA_049663505.1 Sphingorhabdus sp. | reverse complement strand
AGCCAGTGTTTCCCAAGCCATGACCGCGAAGAAAAGCGTGATCCCGCCTGCGATCAGGCCAAATTTGCGACCCTCTGGATGAATTGGAGGAAACGACCATTTTGCGACCCCGGTGCCCCGGTTTGTTAATTCTTGTCTACTCATATGTTCTAGCTAGGCGATGAGGCGAGATGTTACAACCAATAGATGCCATTGTGGCCGAACGCCCAACAGGACAACAGGACTGATTTTCGATGGATGTGCGTGCGTTTCAGTGCCTGCAACCCTGGTGAACAGACGAGGCAAGCAAGGCCATTGCGATCGTGCCTCCGTCGGCATCTTCAGGCCAATTCCCAACAATCACTAGGACTGGAGAGACAAAACAAAGCGGGCTCCAATTGATGCGTTGTCGTTGAATAGGCTTCAGAAAAAGCACACATCGCGTGTCAGGGTTCATGGACCGGTTCGCTTGATGCAGCTTGCCTGCATTCTGGTGCAAAGATCGGGACTTTCGCTGGTTACTTGAAATTTTCTCACTGCTTTTGGAGTGGTTTGCATGCGCTATTTTTGAAAAGTCCGCCCATGCTGACAACGCGGGCAAATCTCAATATTCCAGTGCAAGGCTCCAGCGCTGGAAGTGAGGGATAAGCAAGCGACCACGTGACCTGATATCCAGACCTTGCTTAATATGCCTTCGATCGCGCCAAAATTTGCATGGAAATGGACGCTTGTGCAGCAATCGGGTGCGAGAAAGGTTGGGAAGGATTTGGAGAGCTGTTGAACATATGCGAGACTTTGCTATGGCACCCGGCAAACAACGAAACTCCCTAAAGGAAAGCGGTTCCGAAAATGGCAAAAATCAAGGTGAAGAATCCGGTCGTCGAGCTTGATGGCGACGAGATGACACGCATCATATGGGAATGGATCAGGGAGCGGCTGATCCTGCCTTATCTGGACATCGACCTAAAATATTATGATCTTGGCATGGAGTATCGCGACCAGACCGACGACAAGGTGACCGTCGATTCAGCGAATGCCATTCGGGAATATGGCGTTGGCGTCAAATGCGCAACCATTACACCTGATGAAGCACGCGTAGAAGAATTCGGTCTCAAGAAGATGTGGAAATCGCCAAATGGGACAATCCGCAATATATTGGGCGGCGTCGTTTTTAGGGAACCCATTGTCATTGATAATGTGCCACGTCTCATACCGGGTTGGACTGACCCAATAGTCATTGGTCGCCATGCATTTGGTGACCAGTACCGTGCGACCGATTTCCTCGTTCCCGGTCCTGGCACATTACGGCTCGTGTGGGATGGCGATGATGGCCGCACAATCGATGAAGAAGTGTTTCGTTATCCATCGCCTGGCGTGGCGTTGGCCATGTATAACCTGGATGATTCGATTCGTGACTTTGCCCGTGCTTCGCTCAATTACGGCGTAACGCGCGAATGGCCCGTCTATCTCTCGACGAAAAACACTATCCTGAAATATTATGACGGACGCTTTAAGGACATTTTCCAGGAAGTATTTGAGAGTGAATTCAAGGCGAAATTCGCTGAACTTGGAATTGTTTATGAGCATCGTCTTATCGATGACATGGTGGCATCCGCATTGAAATGGTCTGGCAAATTCATTTGGGCCTGCAAAAACTACGATGGTGATGTCCAGTCTGACCAGGTAGCACAGGGATTTGGTTCACTAGGCCTCATGACATCAATATTGATGACACCAGATGGCAAGACTGTTGAAGCAGAAGCGGCACACGGCACGGTAACGCGGCATTATCGTCAGCACCAACAAGGCAAGGCAACATCGACCAATCCTATCGCGTCGATCTTCGCCTGGACTGGTGGCCTTAAGTTTCGTGGTAAGTTCGATGATACACCCGATGTGACGCGCTTTGCAGAAACACTTGAGGAAGTCTGCATCGAGACGGTAGAAAACGGACATATGACAAAGGACCTGGCGATACTGATTGGTCCAGACCAAGCTTGGATGACCACAGAACAATTTTTTGAACAGGTTCGCGCCAATCTCGAGAAAAAGATGGGTAGCTGGCAGTAACCAGGTACAACTCGTCCCATGAATCAGCGCGGGCAGCAATGTCCGCGCTTTTTTTGTGCCCTGCCCTTCCAATTGCATGCTGCATGTGCGTAAAAGAAACACATGGCAGGTGAATTACAAAGCGACGGCATTAGTGACCTCATTGTAATTCTGGGTGCAGCAGGGATCGTGATTCCCGCGTTCGCTCGATTCCGCATCACTCCCATCATCGGGTTTATCTTGGTTGGCATCCTGGTCGGGCCAATGGGGCTGGGGGCACTGGTGGATCGATATCCGGTGCTCGAGTGGGTCACCATTACAAATCCCGAGGATATTCACCCTATCGGTGAATACGGCATAATTCTGCTGCTTTTCTCGATTGGCCTCGAGCTCTCTTTCCGACGATTATGGAAAATGCGGCGTCTCGTTTTTGGCGTTGGTGCAGCTCAACTGTTCGGAGCCGGATTGATTATCGCGGTCGGGCTCTTGCTGTTTGGATATGGGGTCACGGCCGCACTGGGTATCGGTATTGCACTGGCTCTTTCATCTACCGCGTTGGTGTTGCCAATTTCAGGCACCCAGTCTGCTGTAGGCAAATCTGCCCTGGCGATGTTGCTGTTCGAAGATCTCGCCATTGTTCCTATCATTTTTGTCTTGGGAGCACTGGCACCACAGGCTGACGCAGATTCATGGGAAGGCATTATCACAGCTCTTTGGCAGGGTGGATTGGTCATAATCGGGATGCTGGTCCTGGGTAGATTCTTCTTGCCACGCCTTTTTGGTCAAGCCGCACGAACAAAAAGTCCGGAGCTATTCGTGTCGGTAAGTTTGTTGGTAGTCATCGTAGCAAGCTTGGCAACAGGTGCAGCGGGGCTTTCGCCAATCGTCGGCGCAATGATTGCCGGCCTGCTGATTGCAGAAACAGACTACCACACCGAGGTCGAGGTCATGACCGCACCGTTCAAAGGGCTAGCGCTCGGTGTATTCTTGATCAGCATCGGCATGCAAATCGACCTTGAATTTGTGGCTGCCAACTGGGTCGGTTTGCTAAGTGCGGTTGCTGCAATAGTTCTGATCAAGGCAATGGTTACTGCAGGCCTGTTGAAGCTCAACGGCGCGCGAACCGGCACAGCCACCGAAACAGGCGTTCTCATGGGAAGTCCGTCGGAGACGACGCTGATCGTGCTCGGCGCGGCAGGTGCCGCACAGATCATAGATTCCAGCACAATCAATTTTTGGCAGGTCGCCACCGCCATTGGCTTGACTATCACGCCAATATTGGCCCGGGTCGGTCACGACATGGCACGTCGACTGGAATTACGCGAAAGTGACGATGAAGTTTACGAAAACTCCGAATCACTCGAACCACGTACGGTCGTCATAGGATTTGGTCGCGTTGGGCGACTGGTCGCTGATATGCTTACCGTCCACGGTCAGCAATATGTCGCGGTGGAATCCGATATTGACGCCGTGGCGGAGGGAAGACGGCTAGGCTACAAGGTTATTTTCGGTGAAATCTCACGACCAGAGACACTCGACAAGCTCAACCTAGGCCATGCTCGTGCATTAATATTGACGATGGACCAGCCCGTGTTGGCAGAACATATCGTCAAGCGCGTGCGCGCCTGGCTACCCGACATTACGATCGTGGCGCGTGCTCGCGATGCCGAGCATGCCGCGCGCTTATACCAGGTTGGGGTAAGCGATGCAGTTCCTGAGACCTTGGAGAGCTCGTTACAATTGTCCGAAGCAGTCCTGGTCGATCTGGGCGTCGCGATGGGCCCGGTAATCGCGTCGATCCATGAAAAACGTGACGAGTTCCGCCGTCAGATCAAGGAAGCCGGCGGACTTGATCAAGCCCCCAAGCTAAAGTTGACCAGTTAAGCTGAAAGCGCGGCCTTGATGGCTTCAAGAGCGGCCTGAGCCTGCTCGTTGCCTGCCGGCCCCCCACCTTGGGCCATCTCAGGGCGTCCACCGCCGCCCTGCCCACCCATGGCGAGGGTTCCGGCACGCACAAGTTCGGGTGCGCCAAATGCTGATGAGTGTTCAGTTGAGACCGCCACAACAAGCGTGTTGCTGCCTTCATTGGCCGCGATGATTGCAACGACACCTCCGCCCAGAGTTTTCATTTGCTCATCAGCGAGCCCACGCAAGGCTTTTGGTTCAATACCAGCAATGACCTGGCCAATGAACGACACTCCATTTATGCTTTCAGCTTCTGCCTTGGGTCCGCTGCCACCCGATAGGGCAAGCGCGTTCTTTGCATCTGAAAGCTCTTTTTCAAGCCGCTTGCGCTCAGCAAGCAAAGTCTCGACCCGACCCAAAACTTCATCTGGAGCAGTCTTGAGCAGATTTGCCACTTCCTTCAATTGTGCTTCACGACCAGCAAGCCACAATCGCGCAGCCTCCCCAGTCAGTGCCTCAATTCGCCGAATTCCGCTCGCTACCGCTCCTTCAGAAAGTATCGTAAAGAGAGCGATATCGCCCAGCGCATTCACGTGCGTGCCGCCGCACAGTTCGACAGAATAGTTTGCATCTCCAGCATTGCCCATACTGAGAACGCGCACTTCGTCTCCATATTTTTCTCCGAACAACGCAAGCGCACCTGCTGCCACAGCATCGTCAGGGGTCATAAGACGTGTGAGCACCGGCTGGTTACCTCGGATTTGCGCATTCACCTCGGCTTCAACCGATGCAATATCGTCTAGGGACAATGCCTGATTATGTGAAAAGTCAAACCTGAGCCGGTCAGACGCGACCATGCTCCCTTTCTGGGTTACATGTCCACCCAATCGATTCCGCAGCGCTGCATGGAGCAAGTGCGTCGCGCTGTGGTTGGACCGCAACGCATCGCGGCGGGCATTGTCTATGCTTAACTGCACTATGTCGCCAACTGCTATTTGGCCAGCATCAACAACGACATTATGCGCGTGCAACCGACCCAATGGCTTTGAGGTATCGGTAACTGTACCTTGGAATCCCTTGAGATCTCGCATCGTACCAGAATCGCCCATCTGGCCTCCCGATTCGCCGTAAAATGGAGTCTGGTTGGTGATAAGAATAACGTTTTCGCCAGCCGCGGCGCTTTGCACTTCAGCTCCGTCACGAACGAGCGCTACGACCTGCCCTTCGCCTTCACTGGCAGTGTAACCTGTAAATTCAGTTGATCCGACACGCTCAGCAATGTCAAACCACACATCATCGGACGCTTTCGCACCCGATCCCTTCCAAGCAGCGCGCGCCATCGCCTTTTGATGGTCCATGGCGGCTTCAAAGCCAGCCTTATCTATTCCCAGACCTTGGGCACGCAGTGCATCCTCGGTGAGATCGTAAGGAAATCCGTAAGTGTCGTATAGTTTGAATGCAGTCTCGCCTGGCAAGATATCGCCGGTCTTCATGCTACCCGTCGCTTCGTCAAGCAGCTTGATGCCCTTGTCGAGGGTGCGCCGAAACTGAGTTTCCTCCTGCTTCAGCGTCGCCTCAATCAATGGCTGGGCGCGAAGTAATTCGGGATATGCTGCTCCCATTTCGGCCGCGAGGCTTCCGACCAGGCGGTGCATCAGTGGTTCTTTTGCACCCAATATATGTGCATGTCGCATCGCACGACGCATGATGCGGCGAAGCACATAGCCTCGCCCCTCGTTCGAGGGCATCACACCGTCGGCCAGCAAGAAACTCGTCGAACGCAGATGATCAGCAATGACGCGGTGGCTGGCCATTTGCTCTCCTTGGGCCTTCGTGCCCGTCAACTCCTCCGAGGCGGCAATAAGCGTTTTGAACGTGTCCGTATCGTAATTATCATGCACTCCCTGCATGACCGCAGCGATGCGTTCGAGCCCCATGCCGGTGTCTATCGATGGCTTGGGAAGGCTGGTTTGACTGCCGTCATCGTGGCGTTCGAATTGCATGAAGACGAGATTCCAGATCTCGACAAAGCGATCGCCATCTTCGTCAGGACTGCCGGGCGGGCCTCCAAAGATATGATCTCCATGATCGTAGAAAATCTCGCTGCACGGTCCACAAGGTCCAGTATCGCCCATCGACCAGAAATTGTCATTTGTTGCGATGCGGATGATACGATCTTCCGGAAGTCCCGCAATCTTGCGCCAAAGATCAAAGGCTTCATCATCAGTGTGATAGACAGTCGTGGTTATCTTGTTGGGATCCAGTTGCCAAACCTTGGTCAACAAGGTCCAGGCATGAGTAATGGCCTCTTCCTTGAAATAATCGCCGAATGAGAAATTTCCCAGCATTTCAAAAAACGTGTGATGCCGGGCTGTATAGCCCACGTTATCGAGATCGTTGTGCTTTCCTCCAGCACGAACGCATTTCTGACTCGAAGCAGCACGAGGTACATCGCGGCTTTCAAGGCCAGTAAACACGTTTTTGAATGGCACCATACCCGCATTGACAAACATAAGTGTCGGGTCGTTATAGGGCACTAGGGGCGCGGACTGGACTACATCATGGCTGGCAGTGCCAAAATAATCGAGAAAGCCCCGGCGAATGTCATTGGTTGAGGTCATAGCGTCTGCGGCTTAGGCGACCAAAAATCCTGTTACAAGCAGCATTATGCTATCTGGTTATGCATTTTGTTTCACAAGTATTGGCTCGTGATGGCTGCACACATTTGCGCATTCAAGTCGTGTGACCAAGCGTGCGGCGTTGAAGGACCAAATGAACGATCGACATCGCGCTGCAGAGCGAGGCAACTGCCAACACCAATTTTCGATCAAATGCCGGGTATGAGTTGTGTTTTTGAATGCTTGTCCTCGACTTAAACCCGTTCAGTCATGCAAAGGCATATGGCCCACCCTTTTCGAGTGCTGCCTTGTAGGCTGGCCTGTCGTGAAGCTGCGCAACAAACGCTGTGAGCTTGGGCTTGTCGCCTGCAAGGCCCATCTTCACCGCAGCCTCGGCGGGAAAGGACAACATGATATCAGCGCCTGTCAGGGCTTCCCCGATGAAATAGCCTGACGGGAGCAACTGGTCCTCCATATAAGCAAAATGGCTTTCCAACTGTTCGTCGATACGCGGTTTCAAGGGCAACGCCGCTTCACCCAACCGAGCAGTATATAATTGCAAGAGAAACGGCAACATTACCGAGCCTTCTGCAAAATGCAAAAATTCCAAATAGCGAACATGATTATCAGTGCCACGTGGAGGTACCAGATGCTGGCCACCATGGCGTTCGCACAAATATTCAACGATTGCACCAGATTCAAAAACGATTTTTCCGTCATCTTCGATAACTGGCGATTTGCCGAGTGGGTGGATGGCCAACAGTTCAGGTGGCGCCAAATTCGTAACTGCATCTCGCTGATAGTGATGAATTTGATAAGCCGCCCCCAGTTCCTCAAGTAGCCACAGGATACGCTGCGACCGCGAATTGTTGAGGTGATGGACAATAAGTGCCATTATAGCTCCTTCAGTACAGCGTTGTTACGGTGGATAAGTGACGCCAGTTCGCGCACGAGCTTAGCACCTACGATAGCAGTTAATCCATTGATATCACGTGCCGGATTATACTCAACGATATCTGCACCGACAATCATTGCTCGCTGCCTGTCGAGCACGGCAAGTACTTCCCGGACGGTAAGTCCACCGGGTTCGGGATGGGCTACACCGGGTGCCTCGGAGGGATCAATACCGTCGAGGTCAATGCTGATGTAGAGTGGCCCTGGAAGCTGGGCCACTAGGTCTGGATGAAAGTCTCTTATCGGGAGTATCTCGACGCCAAAACGACGAGCTTGCGAACGGCAATGCGTATTAAGCGTTCGGATGCCAACCTGGATCAGGCGGGTCGCATGTCCTGATTCCATGATCCGAGCAAACGGGGAGGCATGGGAACGTGGATTGCCCTCGAAGTCATCGTAGAGATCAGGGTGCGCATCAAAATGGAGTATGTTTACAGGTCCATGCTGTGCAGCGATTGCAGCGACCAACGGGTAAGTCACCGCATGGTCTCCGCCTAGGGATAATGCAGTGGCATTTCGCCTCATTGTGTCAGCTATCGCTTCGATAATGATCGCGTCATCGGCATTGCTGTCGACGTCACCCAAGGGCAAATCTCCAACATCCACCAGCCTGATGTCGGAACCGATTTCTAGACCGCACTCGGTGGCTAGGTTGCCTCTGTCACTCCACAACGCCCGTCGGATGGCTGCCGGTGCGTCGGCAGCCCCTCGCTCGAACGAACTGTTTTGATCTGTAGGAAGGCCGATCAGATGTATAAGTGGAGACATGTGTTTTCATGAGATCGGCAGGTCGGCGAAGTCAATAGCCAAGCTTGACAAAAACGATGAGGCCCGCCCCGGGGTGGACCAGGGCGGGCCTTAAGTGCAGA
>JBATDO010000350.1:0-10104 GCA_049663505.1 Sphingorhabdus sp. | reverse complement strand
AAAAATTATGGTGAAAATTGCCAAACTTAATTGTCACGGAACAACGGGCAGGCACTACCATAATGCGGTTATTCCACTTGGCGATACCAGGACTATGGTCGTAACCTTGCCGGGTTCGCGTATTTTGCTAGGGATGACGAATGAGTGCAGCAAAAATCATCGGCATCATTGTCCTATTGTCTCTGGCTTTTCACCTCTTGTTGTTTGGTCTGCTGAAGCGCCGCATCGCGGCGGCCAAACGTGAAAAAGGAATAGAGTGATGACTGAGAATGCTTGCGCAACCGTTGAAAGCAGCGAAGGCAATTATGCGCAGCGGATCAAAGCGCGGTTGCATAGCTGGGAAGCCGGTGAGCCAGTGGAACTGGGCGGCATTGATAACGGACCCACGCCCTATGAGCTGTTGCTGTCGGCCCTGGGCGCTTGCACCGCGATAACGCTGGAAATGTATGCGGCTCGGAAGGGATGGCCGCTGGACAGTGTCCATGTGACCTTGGAGCATTCAAGAGAAGAACGGCCTGGCGCGAACAATGGTCGCCCTGTGGACATGTTTGATCGCATTGTCCGGCTGGAAGGAGCGCTCGACAGTGAGCAACGCGCCAAGCTGATCGAGATTGCTGAAAAATGCCCTGTGCACCGCACGCTGACCAATCAAATCGAGATCAATACGTTGCTCGGTTAGGACATGGTCCGGATGGGTTGATTTGCCCCATTTGCGGGCTTATAGCAGTTTTTTAGAGCAAGCGGTCCCATGGGGCCGCTTTTTGCCTTTTGGCGAAACAGAAAGGAATAGCCATGTCGATCACTCCCTTGATGCCCGTCTATCCGCGCTGCGGGTTCCGGCCGGTGCGAGGCGAGGGCGCCTGGCTCATCAGCGAAGATGGCAGTCGAGCGCTCGATTTCGCAGCAGGGATCGCCGTTAATTTGCTGGGCCATGGGCACCCGCACCTAACAAAGGCAATCCAGGATCAGGCTGCAACGCTCATTCATGTCTCAAACCTTTATGGAAGCCCGCAAGGCGAGGCATTTGCGCAGCGATTGGTAGACACCACTTTTGCAGATACCGTGTTCTTTACCAATTCCGGGGCCGAGGCAGTTGAGTGCGCAATCAAGACTGCGCGCGCCTATCACCAGTCACAAGGTAGTGAACGGTTCGAGATCATCACGTTCAAAAACGCCTTTCACGGTCGGACAATGGCGACAATTTCCGCATCGAATCAGGAAAAAATGCACAAGGGTTTTGCGCCTTTGCTGAACGGCTTCAAATATGTCGATTTCGACGACTTGGAGGGTGCAAAAGCGGCGATCGGTCCGAATACTGCAGGGTTTCTGGTTGAACCAATCCAGGGTGAGGGGGGAGTGCGCCCCGCATCGGATGCATTCCTGCAAGGTCTTCGTGCGCTTGCTGATGAGCACGACCTGATGCTTATTCTTGATGAAGTCCAATGTGGTGTCGCACGCTCTGGAACACTCTACGCTTATGAGCAATACGGCATTACACCCGACATCATGGCTTCGGCCAAGGGCTTGGGTGGTGGCGTTCCTGTTGGTGCGTGTCTTGCAACTGAAAAGGCTGCACGGGGAATGGTCGTAGGCACGCACGGCTCAACCTATGGAGGCAACCCATTGGCGATGGCAGCGTGCCAGGCAGTGTGGGACGTTGTGGCCAATGAAGAATTCCTGGCCAATGTGCGCACAACAGGTGACAAGCTACGGGCTGCAATTGAACAGTTTATCGGGAACTATCCAGAAATGTTCACAGGTGTTCGTGGTAAGGGGCTTATGCTCGGCGTGATGATGACACACGAAGCACGGGCATTTGTCGCCCATCTGCGCGACAATCACGGCCTTCTGACAGTAGCGGCCGGAGACAACACATTCCGTGTCTTGCCTCCGCTGAACATTGATGACAGCCACATTTCTATCTTCATGGAAAAGTTGTCTGCAGGAGCTGCAGACTACAAGATGCCTGAGGCAGCATGACACGGCATTTCCTCAACCTGAATGACGCGGGCGGGGACTCCATTGCGGCAATGCTTGCAGATGCGATGGATCGCAAGTCCGCGCGAACCGGCTGGCCAAAGGGTAAAGCCGACATCGATGCACCCCTGGCAGGCCATATGCTCGGGATGATTTTCGAGAAGAACTCGACTCGCACGCGTACCTCATTTGAGATGGCGATGAAGCAACTCGGCGGTGACAGCATGTTCATGGCCGCGGGCCAGATGCAGTTGGGTCGTGGCGAAACAGTGGCAGACACCGCCCGGGTTTTATCTCGTTACGTCGATGCCATTGTCATTCGTACAGATGACCACGCAAAGGTCGAAGAGCTTGCAGCATATGCCAGCGTGCCCGTGATCAATGGACTGACGGATCTATCGCATCCATGCCAAATCGTGGCCGACCTTTTGACTGTTGTTGAACAAGGTAAGGCCCTTCCTGGTCTCGAAGTCGCTTGGCTGGGTGATGGCAACAACGTTCTAAATTCGGTTGTCGAGGCAGCAGGGCTGTTTAAGTTCAACCTGCGGATCGCAGTTCCTAAGGGGTATGAATCGGACGCCGCCTTCATCGCGGCCGCACAATCGGCAGGTGCCAGCATCAGTTTGGGCATGGACGCCGCCGAAGCGGTAGCCAATGCGGATATCGTCATTACCGACACATGGGTTTCAATGGGTCAAGAACATGCGCAAGCCAAGATGGCAGCCATGATGCCATTTCAGGTTAACGCGCAGCTTATGGCCGGTGCAAAGCCCGATGCGAAATTTTTGCACTGCTTGCCAGCGCACCGTGGGGAAGAAGTGACTGACGAGGTATTGGACGGCGCTCAGTCGCTCATCTGGAACGAGGCTGAAAACCGACTGCACGCACAAAAGTCGATCCTTCTGTGGTGTTTTGGCCAGCTATAATGGCGTCGCAACCCGAGACTTTCAGTGACCAGCCCTTGCGTTTTTCTTTGCCCGAGCGTCATGCACGCGGCAGGCTAGTGCGTCTCGACAAGGTCCTGTCGGAAATTTTATCTGCACATGCTTATCCTCCACTGATCGAAAGGACGCTGGCCGAAGCGCTTGTCCTGACAGCACTGCTCGGCGCATCGCTCAAACAGGCTGATGGCCAACTTACCATGCAGGCGCAAACCCAAAGCGGCGCCATCCGGCTGCTCGCATGCGACTACAAGGACGGAGCGCTGAGGGGATATGTCCAGTTCGACGCAGCAAAGGTTGCAGCATTACCACCTGATTCGACGTTGTTCGGTCTGTTCGGTAGCGGGTACCTGGCGATCACCTTTGACCGGGCATTGCCGGTAGGAGAAGGTGGTGGCAGGTACCAGGGCATAGTGCCACTTGAAGGTGCTTCGCTGTCGCAGGCAGCCGAGCACTATTTTGTTCAGTCCGAGCAGATTCCGACCATGATTCGCGTGGCAGTCGATCACGTTGATGGTCGTTGTGTTGCCGGCGGCCTGCTCGTCCAACACTTGCCCGAAGGTGAAGTCGGGCGAGAAAGATTGCATGCGCGCCTTGATCATCCCCAATGGGGGCATGTTCTTGCACTCTCGACCACCATTGCTGCTGACGAGCTGGCCGATCCGATATTGCCGTTGGAAGAAATTGTTTGGCGCCTTTTCCATGAAGAATCAGAAGTACTCGTCGAACGCAGTGACATGTTGAGCAAGGGATGCAGATGCGATCTCTCGCACATTCGGGACGTTATTGCGAAGTTTCCAGTCGATGACCGTGCCGACATGGCCGACGAAAAGGGGGACATCGTGGTCGATTGCGAGTTTTGCTCTCGTCGCTTTCCGATCAGCTTGGCGAGTTTATGCAATTAAATAGTGGATGCTATTTCTAGGCTCCAGTCATTCATCGTTCATATACCACATTCTATCGTGATTTTGGTTATGTTTGATGATATAGAACGCGTGTAAATAAGGGTCGCTTCGCTTTATTTTACGGGTGACGAGCCACAAGACTATGAAAATGAAATTATCCCATTGGGCCATTGCTGGCGTATTTTGCATGTCTGCGGGCAGCGGTGCATTGGCGTTTGCGCAGGGCGGCGACCTTTCGCTCCTGGAAACGCTTGATCGCGGTTTATGGCAATTGCGCACGATCGGTGGAGGGGTATCCACTGCGCCCGTGAGCCAGCTATGCATCGGAAACCCGACACAATTCACGCAGATCCAGCATGGCGATACGCAGTGCACCCATTATGTCGTGCGGTCGCTGCCTAACTCGGTTACGATTAGCTACAGCTGCAAGGGGCAGGGGCAGGGCCTTACCACGATTCGCAAGGAGTCGAGCAAGCTCATCCAAATTCAGTCGCAAGGTATCCGTAACAATTCGCCCTTCTCCTTTACGGTGGAAGCGCGGCGATCAGCGGCATGCTGACATTTCACGCCGGGATGATCTGATATTTCCCTAGCAGCGTTAAGTCTATATTTACCATTTTGGAGCTAATTGGTGGTCGTGTCTTTTACGAGATACGCTTTCCTCCCTAGCAGGCTTAACAGCCAATTACTGGGCCGCTCTCTGCAAGGATGGGCGGCCCTTTTTTTTCTCCTAGAATGCAGCGATTCCGGTAATGGCACGGCCCAATATCAGCGCATGGACGTCATGTGCGCCTTCATATGTGTTAACCGTTTCCAGGTTGGCCATGTGGCGCATCACCTGGTATTCCTCCGAAATGCCGTTCCCTCCGTGCATGTCACGTGACTGGCGCGCGATATCAAGGGCCTTTCCGACATTGTTGCGCTTGACAATGGAAATCATTTCGGGCGCAAACTTGCCAGCATCCATAAGCCGACCAACCTGCAAGCTTGCCTGCAGTCCCAGTGCGATGTCGGTTTGCATGTCAGCCAACTTCTTTTGGTACAATTGGTTCGCCGCGAGCGGGCGCCCGAACTGGTGCCGGTCCAGACCATATTGGCGCGCTGCATGCATGCAGAATTCAGCTGCACCAAGTGCGCCCCAACTGATCCCGTACCGTGCTCGGTTCAGGCAGCCAAATGGACCTTTCAATCCTTGTACGTCTGGTAAAAGCGAGTCTTCCCCAATTTCGACGTCGTCCATGATGATCATGCCGGTGGTTGACGCACGCAGCGACAGCTTTCCTTCGATCTTCGGAGCAGACAGGCCCTTCATGCCCTTCTCCAAGACAAACCCACGAATACCCCCGCCATGCGCTTCGCTCTTGGCCCAGACAACAAATACATCAGCAAATGGCGAGTTGGAAATCCAGGTCTTGGATCCCGATATAACATAGCCGCCGTCGACCTTTCTGGCGAAAGTCCGCATCCCTGCAGGATCCGATCCGGCATCAGGCTCTGTAAGACCAAAGCAGCCGATCAGCGTTCCAGCAGCCAAGCCTGGCAAGTACTTGCGCCGTTGATCTTCGGACCCATAAGCATGGATGGGATGCATCACGAGTGAAGACTGGACTGACGCCATGGAACGATATCCCGAATCCACGCGCTCAATTTCGCGGGCTATCAGTCCATAAGCGACATAGGAAGCCCCGGCACCGCCATATTCTTCTGGAATAGTTGCACCGAGCAGCCCGGTTTGGCCCATCAGCGGAAAGAGGTCGGGCGCACTGCGTTCGGTCCGATAGGCTTCGATCACACGAGGTTGCAATTCGCTTTGCGCAAAAGCGTGTGCAGTGTCTCGAATCATCCGTTCGTCTTCACTCAGTTGCCCGTCCAATCGAAAGGGGTCGGACCAATCAAATGCTGCCATCTCGGCCATGTCTAGAGTCTCCGTCCGCGAGAACGCTCGCGCGATATTGTGAATTGCGAGCGCTAGACTTTTTGGACTGTGCGGGCAAGCTGGCATGATGGTCGGTGTGAGGCTATGCGACACTTACATTTTGGGGAGAAGGCAAGTGGCACTGGTGGAAGAAGTCAACGCGATATTGGCACGACTCGGTGTAAGCGCATCGGGCAACTTGATGGTCCATTCGCCGATTGATGGAAGCTTGATCGGCAGCGTTGCAGAGGCTGATGACAGCGACATCGAATCGACAATCTCGCATAGCCAGTCGGCGTTTCTCATGTGGCGCATGGTTCCGGCCCCCCGGCGCGGGGAGTTGGTCAGAATCTTCGGCAATGCACTTCGCCATCACAAGCAGGACATTGCACGTCTTGTGACCATTGAGTGCGGAAAACCGATCTCGGAAGGCCAGGGCGAGGTACAGGAGATGATCGATATTTGCGACTTCGCAGTGGGTTTATCGCGCCAACTTCATGGTTTGACCATTGTAAGTGAGCGGCCGGGGCACCGGATGATGGAATGCTGGCATCCTCTTGGGCCAACACTGGTGATTTCAGCCTTCAATTTTCCGGTCGCCGTATGGGCCTGGAACGCCGCACTGGCCCTCATATGCGGGAACAGCTTGATATGGAAACCGTCAGAAAAGACGCCGCTTGTGGCAGCTGCGGTCCAGGCAATATTTGAACAGGCTGCGCAAGAATTTGGCGGTGCCCCCATAGGCCTGTCACAATTGATCCAAGGGGGACGCGACGTTGGCGCATCATTGGTTGCCGACAAGCGCATTGCTCTTGTTTCTGCAACCGGCAGCACGGACATGGGACGAGCGGTAGGGCAGGCAGGTGCCGCTCGTTTCGCACGGACGATACTCGAATTGGGCGGCAACAATGCCGCGATCATCAGTGAGAAGGCCGATCTTGACCTTGCATTGCGCGGAGTGTTGTTCTCGGCCTTTGGAACGAGCGGACAAAGGTGTACCAGCCTACGCAGGTTGTTCGTGCACCATTCGATCTATGAAAGCTTTGTCGACCGGCTCAAGTCTGCAACGGCCTCGATCAGCATCGGCGATCCGTTGAACAGCGGCAACCTTGCAGGACCATTGATTGATGCAGCCGCGCTCAAGGGGATGCAAGCAGCTCTTGGGGAGGCCAGCGCACTGGGTGGAGAAATCTCGGGTGGTGAAGTTGTTCGAGGACCCGGGCAAGGTGTTTATGTCCGGCCTGCTCTGGTCGAAATGCCAGAACATATCGGCCCTATTTTGCGTGAAACATTCGCGCCAATCCTATATATATTAGGATATTCCGACCTCGAGGAAGCAATCATATTGCAGAACAGCGTGGGCGCTGGTCTTTCATCGTCGATCTTTTCAACGGACATGCGCGAATGCGAACAATTTCTGTCGGCCAAAGGAAGTGACTGCGGCATTGCAAATGTCAATATCGGCACGTCAGGTGCAGAGATCGGAGGCGCTTTCGGGGGCGAAAAAGAAACCGGAGGAGGCCGCGAGTCTGGGTCTGATGCCTGGAAAGCATATATGCGCAGGGCAACCAACACGATCAATTATTCTAACGACCTGCCGCTTGCCCAAGGGGTCAGTTTCGACTTAGGTTGAGGTCGAGAATAGAGCGAATTCTCTTGAAAAAGTCACCCCCGAAAGAGGCCAAGTTGCAACTCAGTAACCGCCCCTATATGAACAAGGGTCTGGACACCGCAACATGAAGAACCGGCTCGGCCATTGGGTCGCTACCATCTAGTTTGTGGAGATGGCATGTTTCATCAGATCGATTTTTCGGGAAGAAAATTGTCCTGCCGCAACTGCGTGATCGACTGCGCAAGTTTGACGATCCAGCGGGACATCGACTGCCCAAGATCATAGTCTTTCGCGGCGAGCTTCATAGGGTGTTTTTCCATGGAAGGTGCCATGGCCTCTATTGAAGTTGCAGAAGTTCTCCCGTTCGCTCGGCCTGCCCTCGAGATCGATGTCGCCCTTGTACGAGAGGAGCTGGTAAAGTTCTTGGCTGGTCTGAGCGATGGGGCCGCTTGAACTTGCCGTTCAGTGGCGGGTTCGGCGTTTGATACATTTGATTTAAGCATGACGGATACCCTGATTGTTGAGGTGCCAATGGAACTTGGCCTGGAATTCATGGCCGTTGTCGGTCCTGAATTTCCGGATGGGGAACGGCCACTTTGAGGGTGATGTTTTCGACGCAGTCTTGTCGCTCGGCTTCGCCCAAGCTGGTCGTGCGCAGCTTTCGAACGGCAAAAGCTTGACCGACCGACACCGAAGTATCGACTTGGGCTAGCCTATATGGCCTGTCTTCTTAGCATGGCGCAGTATCTTGAACGTGCACAAAATATCGAGGCCTTCCCTAGTCATTTGTTTCACCCTTCTGGTTGCCTATCGGCAATGTGAACGATGTCCCGCGAGTTCGTATAGTCCAACAGATGAAACTGGCGCAAATACGACTCAAACTCGACTTCTCGATGAGATTTCGCCTTCATCGAGATCATCCATTGGCGACCGCCCGCAGGCCATCCATGTCGCATAGCACGATTCGGCCGTAGCCCACCTGGACTAACCCATCTCGCTCGAACGTGGAAAGATGAATATTCACAGTCTTGCGGGCCACGCCGATCATTTCACCCAGCATTTCCTGACTAAGGCGGATCACCGGTTCCAGCCCTGGCAATGTATCGTCTTGGGCGTGAGCGGCTGCTAGCAATCGAGCGGCAATTCGTTCACGTGGCGCCAGCGAAGTCACTTCTGCCACCATGCGTAGGACACTGCGCATGTTTGCATAGGTAAAGTCGGCAATGGCGCGCCAGATCTCGGGTTGACGTTCCGCCACGCGGTCGATGGCAGTTTCCGATATTTCCAGCAACACACACGGTTCCACGCAAACAGCAGTGACGAGCCGAGGGCCGCCACTGAACCGGGTGGCATGCCCAAGAACCGATCCTGCTTTTGCAAGACCAATCATCAGCACCGTGCCGCCTGGAGCTGCGCAATAGGAATGGAGTACGCCTTCAATTACTACAAACAAGCCACTGCGGTCATCTCCCTCAGCTTGCGCCCACTCTCCTTGTCTGAGTCGGACGAGACTTCCCTCTGCCAGCAGGGATTCTGCAAGCTCGGGCGGATAGTCCTTCAGCCATCCAGCATTCCGCAGCACGCGGATTGCGCCATTTTGCTCAGTGGTTTTCATCTTTTAATTGTAACTCAAGTGACAATTCGTTGCCAGCAATACCGCTAACTGTCTTTTCAACCAAATTGGGAATGGATGACAAATGGCGGCTGCAAGCGAAGGCAGGATAGTAAGAATCGGCGGAGCTGCTGCATCATTCACCGACACAGCACTGTCAGTGCCGCAATTGCTGTCCGGAGGGCGACTCGACTATTTGATCTTCGACTACCTGGCAGAAGGTTCGATGGGAATCTTCGGTCGGATTCAGGCTGCAGATCCCGAAGCCGGTTATGGTACGGATTTCCTGACGGTTCATGTTGGGCCCCATCTCCGTGAGATTGCAGCGCAGGGCGTTAAGGTCGTCGCGAATGCGGGCGGCGTTAATTCCGCAGGGCTAGCTGCGGCGCTCGAGCAGATGATCAAAGAACTGGGGTTGTCGCTGACTGTAGCCTATGTCGATGGGGACGATTTACGCCCTCGGCTGGAGCAATTAAGGGCTGCCGGTCACCGCGACATGTTCACTGGGGCATCGTTCCCCGAGAACGTCATCAGCGCAAATGCCTATCTTGGTGCATTTCCTATCGCTGCAGCGCTTGCAAAGGGTGCAGACATCGTTGTTACCGGACGGGTGGTGGACAGCGCCGTGGTCCTCGGGCCGTTGGCGCACGAGTTCGGATGGGGGCCGGACGATCTCGACCTATTGGCCGCCGGCACGCTGGCGGGCCATTTGCTTGAATGCGGCGCACAGGTTACAGGGGGCACCTTCACTGACTGGCGCGATGTTCCAGATTGGGCAAATATCGGATTCCCGATCGGTGAATGCCACGCCGATGGCAGCGTTGTGATCACCAAACCGGAAGGGACTGGTGGGCTGGTGTCGGTTGGCACGGTAGCCGAGCAGCTGCTTTACGAAGTCAGCGACCCGTCTGATTATATCGTTGCCGACGTTCGCTGCGATTTCAGCGAGGTAAAACTTGAGCAAGTTGGCAAGGACCGAGTGCGCGTTACCGGCGCCCGCGGTCGTCAACCGACCGACACCTATAAGGTCTGCGTCACTTTCGACGGAGGATGGCGCGCCGTTGCCTACCAGCCGATCATCGGAGAAGATGCGCTGGCAAAGGCTGCACGACAGGCCGAGGCGCTGTTTGCCCGCGCAAAGA
>JBATDO010000349.1:0-4535 GCA_049663505.1 Sphingorhabdus sp. | reverse complement strand
GGTGCTGGCGCTCGCAAGGGCGTGGAGGTTCGAGTCCTCTTCCGGGCACCAATTGCATCTAAAGGGCTGAAATCCTTGTATTTGAAAAGGTTTTGAACTTCGGTGGCACATAATACTGTCACATACGTGGGATCTGAACCTATGTCTCGAACCGCGAATCTGATGCAACGCAAAGGTCGTTGGTATTTCAACAAGGCGTATCCGAAAGACCTTTGGGGCACGCTGGGGAGAGCTCCATTTCGCGTTTCGCTACAGACGGACTCTCTTGCGATCGCCCTGTGCCGTCGTCCAGATGCTGAACGGCGCTACTTTGCCATCGTTGACGAAGCGAGGGGACAAAAGGCGGCGTTAGCGCCAGCGAGGTTTACGGAGTTTGATGCGATTACCGCGGTGAGCCAATGGTTTCGTGACGAAGTCGCTCGTCAAACTCAGAACATTGAGGAGCTGCAAGGCTCGCGATATGTTGTCGATGAGGTGCTAGAGCAAATCAACGAGCAGGAAATCGATGCGCAACAAGCGCTGTCGGAGTTTGACGTGTCAACTGTAAGTCCCATCGCTAGAAAGCTGCTAAAAGAGCGTGGCTTTCAACTGGAGCGGGGAACTTCTGCCTTCCAGAAACTCCTGCGTTTGCTGTTGAGAGGACAACGCGAACTCCACGGTCTGGCGCGTGCTCGCCTTCTTGGCTACTACCGGGCTCAGCCCGAAGACCCAGAATTCTTAAGGGCCTATGCAGACATTGGTAAGGCACCCAGAAAAATCCTTCGTGACCTGATCGATGCACACCAGAAAGACAAGGTTGCTTCGTTATCACCGTCAACTCAAAGCGCCTTCTTGTCCGTTTGGAGGCTCATGAGGGATGTCATCGGGGATAATCGAGATCTCTCTACAATTAGACGAGAAGACGGTCCGCAGCAACGCAGAGCGCGCACCATGCACCAGTTGGCGCCTTAAGTAATGATTGGCTCTGTTGCCAATGACGCCGAGACGTGGCTTGCCACCGGTGGTGTATTGGCGAGGAACCAGACCAATCCATGCAGAAAGGGCTCTGCCCGATTCGAAATGTCGGCCATCATCAATTGCAGCGACCAAAGCGGTTGCGACGATTGGCCCCACACCGGGCAGTGTTGTTAAACGTTTACAGCCCTCTTTTGGATAACATATCTCGACCAGCATATCGTCAAGAGCCGACACCCGGCCATTCAGATCTCGATATTCATCGATGAGCTTGCCGAAGAGGTTTTTTGCCAAGCCCGAAAGTTCGGCAGTCTCAACTATATCCTGGATCTGCAGCCGGAACCGGGATGCGCCGACGGGAATGATAAGGCCATATTCGACCAAAAGGCCGCGGGTGTGGTTGATCAATGCGGTGCGCTGCACGATTAGCGCTGTCGCGCATCCGGTGCAGCGATTGAAGTTCCTTCTTCTCAATGGTTTTAAGGGACACAAACTGCATACTTGGCCTGCTGGCAGCTTCGAAGATTGCCTCAGCATCGACCGTATCGTTCTTCGAACCTTTCACAAACGGTTGTTTGACGAAACGCGGATGGATCAGGCGAACGGCATAACCCAGTGCTTCGAAGGTACGGCCCCAATGGTGTGAACTGGCGCAGGCATCCATTGTTACCGTCTGAGGATGCAACTTGTTTATCCCATCGACCAGTTACATCCGGCTTACCTTGCGCGACACTACCTCGCCATCGCTGGTTGTTCTATAAATGTGAAAGGACTGCTTGCTCAAATCGATTGCCAGTGTTTGGACTTGGCAATCTCCTATGTTCGGTTGTCGGTGCTACTACTTTGACCCACTTGCGGGAGGCGTCCATCCCATAAGATGGGCCAAAACGCTCGACTTCCAAAAGGCCTTCTAAGCAGGTCGAAATGGACATCCGCCGGGCGACCCGGCGGCACTTTTCCGCCTAAGACTTTTCATCGATCCGAGCGAGGGTGATTGCAAAGCCGCACCGCGCACCCGAATCGAGCGTGAATTCCTGATATCTGTTGAACAGACCTCCAAGATGTTGGTCAATTTCCTCCTGCGTGTAGTCGAGCGCGTTGACACAACCGCAGCCTTCAGCCGATGCTCGCTCCATTGCTACGTCGCCGTCGTCAACGCCGAAGAAGACGTTCATGACACCTTCACCACGGTGGGCAAGGAATTGCGACACCGCGCTATCCTTCTCTCTACCAGGTAGTGGTGCGCACAATTCAATTCCTGCGTCCCAGGCAATCGAGACGCTGATGCCCCACGGCTCCCCCGTCCAGTTGGCATCCACAAAAGTGGCACCGAGCAGGTCACTGTACTCCCGTTTTGCCTTCTCCAAATCATGCACCGCGATCATGACACGGTTCACACCCCTCAGTCCCATTTGCATTCTCCCGGAGAAAAACAGTTAGATCGTTCTGGCCAAAATGGCGGCGTCCCGAATTGCACCCTCGATATATGACACACCGGTGCCATCGCCGATTTCATGCACTTCATGCCCTTCACTACGCAACGTGTCTGCGAGACGGCTGTCACCATGCGCGCCGCGCGCAATGATTATCTGGTCTGCAGTAACAGTAACCGGGTCGCCAGAAGCCTGGCGTGCCGCCACTCCGTCCTTCGTGATGGTAATGTCGCTGAGCGAAGTCATCATCCGGACACCCGCTTTGCGTAAATGGTCGAGCACCCTCCAGCGTCTTACGATTTGCAATCCTGCGCCCATTTTCGGAGCTTCGTCGAAGATTGTTATGGTGCGTCCGCGTTCTGCAAGGAATTCAGCGAGCTCAAGACCGACCAGTTCCCCGCCAATGATGGCAATTCGGCTTCCGAGCGGCATCCAGGCGCGGCTCGCCTCGCGGATCAGGGCCGTGCTGCGGCTTGCACCGGTCAACGCCCCGGCCTTGCCCATGATTCGGGTCATCAGCCCGGTCTTTTGTCTCAGCTCCTCGCTCGTCTCGCCAAGCACCAGCGTGCGTAAATCGTCACCGGACAGGACGTGCGGCAGGTGATTGCCGGGGACCGGAGGCATGTCCCGCCGGGCACCAGTTGCAACGACGATCGCGTCGGGCGCGAGCGCCGAGATGCTTACTGGCGTCGCTAGACTATTCAGCCGGACATCAACCGTCGATTCAGCCAGCTGCCGCTTCAGCCAGGCCAGCAGCCTTTCATTGGGTGCATAGGCTATCGAAGCGAATTGCAGTGTGCCCCCAAGTCGGTCGGATTGTTCGACAAGCGTCACCCTATGGCCGCGCATCGCAAGGCGTCGGGCTGCCTCCATGCCGGCAGGACCACCGCCGATCACCAAGATATGACGCGGCGCGGAAACGGGAGGGAGCCAGTCGATCTCTTCAAATGCGGTGCGCGGATTAACCGCGCAGCGCACCGATCCACCATAATAGATCGCGCTGATGCAGGTGTAGCAATAGATGCAGGGCAGAATGTCCATTTCCCGCCCATCGGCAAGCTTGGCCGGAAGCGCAGGATCTGCGAGCAACTTGCGCCCCATCGCGACGAAATCCGCCACACCATCGCGGATCAGCCGTTCGCCGACGTCAGGTTCGATTCGGCCCGAAGTGATTATCGGAACCGAGACGACACTTGAAATCTCGGCCGCCAGATCGATGTTAAGGCCCGGCACGTCTGGGGTATGCGATCCGGAATGGAGCGCACCTTTTGCCGAATCATGATAGGCCGTGACGGTGATCGCATGGGCACCGGCCGCTTCCGCAAGTCGCGCGGTGGCCTTGGCATCCTCAATGGTGATTCCTCCTGGGCGTTCATACTCGATCGCGTCGATCTTGCACCACACCGCCAAATCCGGCCCGGCCGCCTCGCGGACAGCCGAAATCACGCGACAAAGGAGGCGCGCTCGATTCTCCACGTTACCGCCGTAGGCATCGGAACGCTTGTTGGTAGCGGGTGAGAGGAAGGAAGAGAGAAGATAGCCATGCCCGGCATGGATCTCGATCCCGTCCGCTCCCGCGCGGCGGGCGCGGTCGGCGCCCTTGGCATACATGTTGATAAGCCATTCGATATCCTCTTCGGACATCACCCGGAAGGTCGGATCACGCAAATTGGCGGTCGGCGACATAGCCAGTTCTTCCGGTAGGAAGCCGTCCAGCATATCGCCTTCGCCATATTCGGGGATAGAGGGGGTCCAGGCGGGCTTGCCGTTGACCATGTCGATCGCAGCGACCAGCCCCGCGAAGTGAAGTTGAAGGGCAAACTTAGCGCCTTCTGCATGAACCGCATCGGCCACGGCGGTTAAGCCTGGCAGAAAGCGGTCGTCCGAAATCGCCGGCTGGTTGATCATATTCTGACTGAGCGGGAGGGCGACGCCGACCACCCCCATGGTGACAAGCGCCGTACCACCTGCCGCCTGTGAAGCGTGGAAAGCGCGGATCCGTTCTCCGCACGTACCGTCCTTCTCGGCAAGGCCAGCCCCCATCGAGGTCAGCAGAATCCGGTTCTTGAGCTGCATCGGACCGATCCGGCCAGGTGATAATAAGTTATCGAAACGAGCCATCGGGCTGTCCTTTGATCATCTAATTGG
>JBATDO010000348.1:0-2385 GCA_049663505.1 Sphingorhabdus sp. | reverse complement strand
CTATAAGCGTATTCCTGATACGTTGAAACGCAAGGAACATGGCGGCAAGACCCCGGAGCAACAATTGGTGGATGGACTGAAGCTGATCGACCGCGAGATCGAAACCATGACTGGCCAAATTTCGCGTGGCGAGCTGGACAAGCTTGCGGTTCGCGGACGCTATCTGGAATTAAAATATGACAAGTCCGTCGAGCAATAGTCACAGGCGGTAGGCCACCGGTGACCATTTTTCGATGGTCACTGTCCGACATTGCAGGCGTTCGCATGCACGAACCTGGCCCGTTGAAGGCTATGTACGCGCATGTAATGGCTAGGAAAGTGCGCTCATCGATCCCGACTGCTTATTCTCTTACACATTGTGCGTCGGCCGCCAAGGACGTCGGAAAAATGACGGAACATGAAGCGGCTGATCGCATTTTTGTGTTCCTGCGCGACCTGCGTGTCAATCATTCACAGATTTTGCCACTTGATTTGGTCCTAGCTTGCCTGGGCCATGAGCAACGGGTCACCGCCCTTGGCTGTGATATTGTTCGAGACCGCATATTCGGTCGCATATCTCAGTAATGCATGGGGACCACCAGCCTTCGGGCCGGTTCCCGACAAGCCGTTACCCCCGAATGGCTGAACCCCAACAACGGCTCCGATCATTGACCTATTCACATAGACATTGCCCGCTGGTACTCTTCTGCAGACCTCGCTTGCAAAGCTGTCAAGGCGACTGTGAATGCCAAGCGTGAGCCCGTAGCGGGTATCAGCCAGCGATTGGGCTACTCTTGCAAGTTCTCGTTGATCGTAGCGGATGACATGAAGGATTGGGCCGAATATCTCGTGCTTGAGAAAGCCAACGCTATCGATCTGGGCGAGTGTCGGTGCAAAGAAATTGCCGTTCAATGGCGGGAGCGTGCAGCGATGCAATATGACTGCCTCACGCTCCAGCTTGTTGACATGGTCTTCCAGCATCGCTTGCGCCTCGGCATCGATTACCGGACCGATATCGGTCTGTGCGCGGTGAGGGTCGCCAATGACAAGCACATCCATGGCGCCCTTGATAGTCTCGATGATCGCGTCTGCGCACTCATGCGGTACAAACAATATGCGAAGTGCAGAGCAACGCTGCCCGGCTGATCCGAACGCTGACAGGACAACGTCGTCCACGACCTGTTCCTTCAGCGCCGACGTGTCGAGGAACATCGCATTGAGGCCGCCTGTTTCAGCGATGAAGGGGATGATCGGGCCATCCCGGTTGGCGATGCTACGGTTTATTGTCCAGGCAGTCTGGGTCCCGCCGGTAAACGCGACACCGTCAATCTCGCCATGCGTGACAAGTGCAGCGCCAACCGAGGTCCCGTCGCCAGGGAGCACTGTCAACAGGTCCGGATTCAAGCCGGCCAAATAGAATATCTGCGCAGCTTCCAATGCGATCCTCGGCGTTTGTTCTGCCGGTTTTGCAAGCACTGCGTTACCAGCGGCCAGGGCTGCAGCAATCTGACCAGTAAAAATGGCCAGTGGAAAATTCCAAGGGGAAATGCAGGCAAATACACCTCGGCCCGCAAGCATCAGTTGATTGGTTTCCCCTGTGGGGCCGTTCAAAACGGTCGGCCTTTCAAACTGCGTTTCGGCTAACGATGCGTAATAGCGACAGAAGTCTATTGCTTCGCGTACTTCTGAAACACCGTCGTTCAGTGTCTTTCCAGCTTCCGCGCTTAAAAGTGTAACGAGTCGATCCATATTGGCATCGAGGCCGTCGGCCATGGCGCGCAGAATACTGCCGCGCGCGACGCCGCCTGCTGCATTCCAGGCAGGATAAGCGCTTCGGCCACGAGCCGCTGCATTGCAGATTTCCGCCTCGGTCGCATCGCCAACCGGGACCAATGGAGGCAAATGCCGGGCCTCCTGTGCGTCGCGTTGAGATTTGATGGTGAAATCCCGACCTAGCGGGTTTGCGCGCATTGGCCCATAAAGAGCCGCCGGGACACTGATGTTTGGATGGCGCGTTGGTCGAGCCTCCAGCTTGATAAGCGGGTCAGGCGCGACTTCATCTGGCGGTACGCGCTCATCGAGCAACTGATTGACGAAGCTTGTATTGGCACCATTTTCCAACAAGCGTCGAACAAGATAGGGAAGAAGTTCTTCATATCCCCCCACGGGCGCATAGGCACGAATGCGCAGCGGACCGTAAGACGCCGTGGCCGCATCATATAGCGCCTCTCCCATTCCGTGCAGCCGCTGATGCTCAATTATTGTGTTCGCTTCTATTGCCATTGCTCGGACGGCTGCGAGGCTATGTGCGTTATGCGTTGCAAATTGTGCATAAAGATGTGGAGAGGCGGCGATCAGCCTGCGCGCACAGGCAAGATAGCAAACGTCAGTAGCCGCCTTGGTCGT
>JBATDO010000347.1:0-5838 GCA_049663505.1 Sphingorhabdus sp. | reverse complement strand
CATCCCTGCTGAACAATATTGTTCCTTTGTTGATTTCGTGGTTGATGCGCTGACGGCGGCTGGAGGGTCTGGCTGGACCAGTCGCATGCAATCGGAATGGGAAATTCAGGCTGCCAATCTGAAAGATCTCATTGTTGCAGCCATTTGAAACCAATTTTACACGCTCTACCTTGGATTACGCACCGTTCAGCTATTGATGTAAAGAGAACAGCAACGACTGGTTAGGATTATCCAACGCAAATCGTGGGAGGGACACAATGAGCGACCAGCAGGAATTTCCCGGGAGCGCAAGGGAACGCAGGCTCAGTGATCGGCGCAAAGCGCTGGATCCCAAATATAGCGGCACTGAACGCCGCATTGGCGAGCGGCGCGTGGGTGACAGACGCAGTTCGTCGCGAAGTTAGACCGGTTGAAGGACAAAAAAAGGGGGACATCTGCCCCCCTTTTCCCAAACGCATTAGCGCGACTGCTTAGTCAGCAGCTGAAATATTGACAGCCGAAGCCTTGCCATTTTTTCCAATTTCAACTTCGTAGTTGACGCGCTGTTCTTTATCGAGCGTGTGCATACCGGCTGCTTGCACCGCTGAAATATGTACAAAGCTGTCATCACCGCCGCCGTCAGGCGCGATAAAGCCATAGCCCTTGTCTGCATTGAAGAATTTTACTGTGCCTGTAGGCATATTGATGTTCCTTTCACGAAACAGGTGACCAATCGACAACAGCGCCGACGGGGTAGCCAAGTCGTGGTAGGAAAGACGTTGCGCGCTCTGATATATTTGTCAGATACGCGCCTCAAATTCCGTCGCGTTCGACGATAGCGCTAACGTCATTACGACCATTCCGGCGATTTTGCAAACCGAAACAGGAAGCAGGGCCTCCTATTCCTTTTCACTACCATTGTCGGTAGCCTCTGCATGCTTCAGTTCAGCAGGCTTACGCCTGTCAAACTTTATCCCTAGATCCTCGGCAAAAGAGGCGCTGAAATGCTTTTCTGCCGCGAGGAACATCTCTTCCTCCTCCTCATCGATATGGTGTTCATATCGGTGGCGCATCTCCTTGAATTTCGCCATCCATGCATGGCCTGAAATGTCCGTGCTCTGCAATTCTCCCAGCATGTCATCAATTTCCTTGTGCTCTGCAACAGAGTGGCGACCATCCTCCTGGAGACCGGGGTCTGCGAGCATCGTCGCGTACAAGGACTGTTCTTCTGAAGCCGCATGTGCGGTCACTTCAATCCTGAAAGCTTCGAACAGATTGTCGCGTTGCCCTTTGACATCACTTGATGTTGCAATCTTCTTCAACATCTCACGGTGAAGGTCGTGGTCCGATTTCAGGATCGAAAATATGTCAATCATAACTGCCCCAGAATTGCATTTGCCCTCAACTAACGCGATCCATGATTGAAATGTTCCCACCGAACTCAAGTCACCTGGGAAATCGCCAATATTGCACGCAACATAGGTGCGTTCGTTGCAATCCGTGTATGGACTAACGGCGCTCCGAAGCTGCTTTGGGTTAGTCGCACCGGAGTCGCAAATATGGAAACCCGTTTAATTCTGGCTTACTCGCTCATAGCGTTGATGGCAGCGCTTGCCCTGTTTGGGGGCATGACTTGGCTGCGCAAACGCGAAAAAGTCAGGCAAAGAAACGAAGGCCGCATGCCAAAATGAGCTGCGCAAGATAGAACCTTGTGGGAACGACTCTGGATTCAGTCCTGAACCCGCGTCAGTCGGGTGCGATTGCGGATGATCCAGACCTGCCCGTCGTCATCGAGATAGTCGACTTCCTTCAATGTTTCGAGCCCGTCACCGTCGCGAATGGTCGTTTCGCGCAGCAGTGCCGGTCGATTATCATCCAGGCCAGTCGCTTCTCCAATTATTTTCCAGTGCAACCGGTCCACAGACGCGTCATCGAGCCGTGTTGCATAGAGCTGGACGGAAACCGGCTTGCCCTTGCGGAAGGTGCCTAAGCTTACCGTTCCGGCCTTCGCATCAAACAGCTCAACCGTGGTAATTCGGACATTCCCGACCTTGGGCCCGTCGTCAAAGTCGGAAGTGCGTATCAGCGTTGCGCTGTCACCCTGGTCTTCGACCCTGGTTTTTACGGGAATGCCGAACCACTTGTTTGCCGAGTAGTCCAGATATTCGAGGCTTCCCTCCCAACGCCCAACCACGGACTCTCGCGCAGTCGTAACGTCGACTTCAACATCTTGGGCAAATGCAGGTGCAGACAGAAGAACAAGCGATAGAAGGGGGGCGGCAAGGATACGCATGGATCAATTCTCTTTCATGATTGAACCGACAGTAACGTCGCCTTCGCAATGGCGGATGCATCGCATGTTCAAGGTTCACCGTCCCAATAATCCAGCCCCTTGCCTTTGCGGTCGATGACCTCGAAGGGGGCAACAGTCTCGACGCCCGCCTCGGCCATGAACTTGCCGGAATCAGGATATTCAACGATCTCGACCGGCTCCATCGTGCTAATTGCCAGATATTTCATCGGCGCCTCCGACGTGTTTATCAACTGGTGGGGATATTCCGGACCGGCAGGCAAGAACATGACATCCCCGGCCCTCACTTCCAGCATTTCGCCCGATACCCGCAACGTTCCTGCGCCCGAAAGTACCACAAACATCTCCTCTTGAGCATGGTGCAGATGATAGGGGCAAACCCGTTTTCCAGGGGCGAGTGTATAGACAGATGCTCCGAGTTTTTGAGCAGCGGTTCCCTCGGACAGCCGCACCATTTGCCCGTCATAATGGGGATCTCGCACCATTTTGCGCGCTGGCACTTCGTGGACATTGCGAACAAGGCGTTGAGCAAGATCGGCAGCAGTGGACATTGAAGGAGGTTCTTTCGGGCATTGAATGGAGATCTAGGATACCCAGCCTTTAGGCGGGATGGGTTAAGCAATCCATTCAACCTCGAGAATTTGAACAGTAAAGTCTCAAACAACTTTTCAAGCGACGCATAGTGTTCGACACCGACACGGTTGCAATAATCGAGAGCCAAGCGTCACGACATCGGTCTTGGCTCCCACAACTCGATCTTGCGGCCTTCGGGATCCATGATGTGCGCAAAACGGCCATTGGGTTCAGGGTCAAATGTCTTCACGGGATGTACGTCATGTTCTGCGCAGCGAGCAAGAATGCCATCAAGATCATCTACCATCAGGTTGAACATGAACTCTTTGTCGGATGGCGCAAAATAGTCAGTGCCCTTGTCAAATGGAGCAAACACCGTCCCTGCACCAGGATGCGTTGCAGCGGCATCGGGTGTAAATATCGCCCCCCACTCCTCAAAGGGGATTCCAAGCACGCGGCCGTACCATTCACGCATTGCCGCGGGATCGTCAGACTTGAAATACAGGCCGCCTAGGCCAAGAATTCGGGCCATTCTGAAAACTCCTCATCTTGGTGCAAGATCGCACAGACTTGGCGCAAAATCATTGCGCAGTCTATCGCCCAGATGGATGATTCCGGTGCAGACAGGCGTGCATAACGATGCCCAGCACGGGCCTTGGCCGGTCCAAAGAGCAAGCCCCTTCCCAGCCAGTGCTCCGCCCGACTTCATCCACCCAAATCAAGCTCGACAACGCATGGCTTAAATGCAGCAGCGTCGTCGGTGACTAGTCTGCAGGCAGATAGATCTCACCGCCTTCTTCCTTGAACTTTTCTGACATGGCAACCATCCCGGCTTCTGCTTCTTCTGCCGCAATAAATCCGGTAGCAGGTTGATTTTGCTTGGCCGCAAACTCCCGTACTTCCTGACTGATTTTCATTGAACAGAATTTGGGTCCGCACATCGAACAAAAATGCGCGGTTTTTGCGCCCTCGGCTGGCAGCGTCTGGTCATGATATTGTTCTGCGGTGTCGGGATCAAGCGACAGGTTGAACTGGTCGCGCCAGCGGAACTCGAAACGTGCCTTGCTCAATGCGTCGTCGCGAACTTGGGCTGCGGGGTGCCCCTTTGCGAGATCGGCCGCATGTGCTGCAAGCTTGTAGGTAACAACTCCTACCTTTACATCGTCGCGATCAGGAAGTCCCAGATGTTCCTTCGGTGTTACATAGCACAGCATTGCGGTCCCGTACCAACCGATCATGGCAGCCCCAATACCGCTGGTTATGTGATCATACCCCGGTGCGATGTCAGTGGTAAGTGGCCCCAGCGTATAAAAAGGCGCCTCACCACAAACCTCCAGCTGCTTGGTCATGTTCTCTTTGATCTTGTGCATCGGGACATGGCCAGGTCCCTCGATCATCACCTGTACGTCTTGCGCCCATGCGCGGTGCGTCAACTCGCCAAGCGTGAACAGTTCGGCGAATTGGGCTTCGTCATTGGCATCCGCAATCGATCCTGGGCGAAGACCATCCCCTAGGGAATAAGCGATATCATAGGCCTTCATGATCTCGGTGATGTCGTCGAAATGCTCGTAGAGAAAGCTTTCCTTGTGATGCGCCAGGCACCATTTTGCCATAATGCTCCCGCCGCGGCTGACGATACCAGTCACGCGCTTGGCAGCGAGCGGCACGTACGGCAGGCGTACGCCTGCATGAATGGTGAAATAGTCGACGCCCTGCTCGGCTTGTTCAATTAGCGTATCGCGGAAAACCTCCCAGGTCAGGTCTTCGGCAATGCCTCCCACCTTCTCAAGCGCCTGGTAAATCGGAACAGTGCCGATCGGAACTGGCGAATTGCGAATGATCCATTCGCGCGTGTCATGGATGTTGCGACCAGTAGACAGGTCCATCACCGTGTCCGCTCCCCATCGAATCGACCACACCATCTTGTCGACTTCACTAGCGACGTCCGACGCCACTGCCGAATTACCGATATTCGCATTGATCTTGACCAGAAAATTGCGGCCAATTGCCATGGGCTCGGATTCGGGGTGATTGATATTGCTGGGAATGATTGCGCGACCGCGCGCCAATTCGTCTCGAACGAATTCCGGGGTAACGTAATCGGGTATTTCTGCACCGAAGCTCTCACCGTCGCGGACATATTCGGCCAATCGTGCCCGCCCCAAATTCTCGCGCTCAGCCACATATTCCATTTCGGCCGTGATAATTCCCTGCCGGGCGTAATGCATCTGACTGACATTGGCCCCTGGCTTGGCGCGCAAGGGGCGCTTGATCGCAGCGGGAAATTGCGGAACTCCCCCGCTGCGGTCCGGCCCGAGCTGGCCATTGTCTTCTGGACGCATTTCGCGACCATCATAGCTTTCAACGTCACCACGCGCCATTATCCACTCACGGCGTAATTGCGGTAAGCCGGCATTGATATCGATCTGGGCATTCGGGTCGGTATAAGGACCACTCGTATCATAGACACGCACTGGTGCGTCGCTGCAGCTTGGATCGAGATAGATCTCGCGCATCGCAACGTTGCGACTGCCCACATAGATTTTCTTTGAGCCGCGAATAGGGCCGGTGGTGACACCGATTTCAGTGCGTGCGGGAATATCTGCCATGTCTTTCGCTCCATAAATTCTCGGAAAGCGAGGGCGGCATCAGCTGAAACCACTCCCTCCCTCCGCCGGTGCTAGCCGGATCAGGTTCAGCGGGTCGTGCGACGTTACGCGCACCTCTCAGACAAACGACTCCCCGGGGATATCCAATGATAGGCAAATTGTGGCTGGGAGAGAAGGCCTAATGATGAATAGCCGATATCAGGTGATCACTGGCGATATCGTCAGTTGCTGACAGGTTTCTCAGCCCTTGCCCTTATGCTGGGCAAACCCTCAATGATCGCTGTTGAAACTGGATCAGTTGAGGGCCAATCCTTGTCGGTGGCGATGATCGAACCTGGCAGAACAAGAGCGCGCAATCTCCATGGC
>JBATDO010000346.1:0-3359 GCA_049663505.1 Sphingorhabdus sp. | reverse complement strand
CAACTTCATGCTTTGACGAAAGGCTACAAGGGCGGTGACGATTATTACACATCAAAATTAGCCGAGGGGATCAGCGTGATTGCAGCGGCGTTTTTCCCGAGGCCTGTCATCGTCCGGACATCCGATTTCAAGTCGAACGAATATGCATCTCTTCTTGGCGGCAGTGATTTCGAACAGATTGAAAACAATCCCATGATCGGATTTCGCGGGGCTTCGCGTTACATGCACCCGTCGTTCAGGCCCGCATTCGAGTTGGAATGTGCAGCGCTCAAACGGGTCCGGGACGATATGGGACTAACCAATGTCATCGCAATGATCCCCTTCTGCCGAAGTGTAAAGGAAGCCAATGAGGTGCTCGATATCATGGCCCGTTGCGGGCTGAACCGCGGCGAAAATGGCCTCCAGATCTACATCATGTGTGAAATCCCGAGCAATGTGATTCAGATCGACGAGTTCGCCAAGTTGTTCGACGGGTTTTCAATCGGATCCAATGATTTGACCCAACTAACATTGGGTATTGACCGCGACGCCGACATCCTGGCTGAGAGCTTTGATGAAGAAGATCCCGCAGTACTCAAAATGATCGAGCAGGCGATTGCTGGCGCGCACCGCGGTGGGCGGCATTGCGGCATTTGTGGGCAGGCTCCTTCGGATCGCCCAGCATTTGCGCAGTGGTTGATCGACCGAAAAATCGATAGCATCAGTCTCAACCCCGACAGTGTGCTCAGTGTAATGCAGCGCCTTGCAGACGGCTGATGCGAATACGAACCACGAGATTTCGGGTCGCTTCGTTTCCACATGCATGATTTTCAATGAAGGTGGGCTAGCCCATGTGGACCATGTCTGCGCTTGCAACGTGGATTTTCAAAGGTCCTGCCGCCCATGCAAATGGCCTGCGCTGCTCATATCGAGCGACGCCGATTTGTGCGTATCCGCTTGGGGTGCGACCGCTTTTGCCGTCTGCCAGAGGCGATCAAGTTCAGCTGTTCCAAAGTGAACCGAGGCAGGAATCAAAGCATTTCTGCATCCGTATTGTTCCTGATATGGGACCCCATTCTCGGCAGCTACTGTCTCGGATCTAAACCGCTGAGCTGCCGCTTATTCTAGCTTTGTGTCAAGGAGAGGCTCTAATGAAATCCATTCTACTTCACGTCCAAGATGATCCAGGTCTTGACGCGCGGCTTCAGGCTGCACTTGCGATCGCGCGGGCAACGAGCGGACATGTCAGTTGCCTGCATGTAACTCCGATAGGGTTGTATGTCGCCTCTGATGGCATCAACGGCGCTTTCATGATGCCCAATTTTGCAAAGACGCTGGACGAGATGGAAACGAAGATGCGCACACGCATCGAAGCGCATCTCGAAAAGGAGGACGTTTCCTGGGATTATGAGCAGATAACTGGCGATCCGGCACAATTGCTGGTCAGCCGGTCTTCGCTTGCAGACTTGATCGTCCTCGGTCGTTACCGGCACCGCGACACATATTATACGCCAGTCAATCTGATCGGGGATGTCTTGCAAAGTGCACGGACACCAATTTTGGTGCAGCCGGAAGATCTTGCAAATTTTGATGCATTTGGTCCTGCCGTTGTGGGATGGAACGGCAGTTTCGAAGCTGCCAATGCGCTTCGTGCAGCCTTGCCATTGCTCAAAATCGCCTCGGCTGTGCACATCGTGTCGATTGAAGAGTCCAAGGAGCATATGCTGCCTTCGCTTAGTGCATCCACATATCTGTCGCGCCACGGCATTGCATCCGAATTGCATGCGCGACCAGTATCGGACCTTCCGGTCGAGGATGCAATCAAGTCAACCGCACAGGTGCTTCGTGCAGGTTATATCGTGATGGGTGGATACGGGCATAGCCGTGCCCGCGAGTTCTTGTTCGGCGGAGTTACACGCAATCTCCTCACCCAATGCCCAGTTCCTCTGGTAATGGCTCATTGACAGTCATGATAAGCGCCGAGCTTGCATACCGCGATCTGGCGGTTGCTCTCGCAACAGGACTATTGATCGGCATTGAACGCGGATGGCGCCAGCGAGACGTGACAACCGGGGGTCGCGTGGCTGGCGTCAGGACATTTGCGCTTCTGGGTGGACTTGGAGGAGTGATCGGCCTTCTGGCGGCTCAATATGGCAACACCGTGTCAGCGATACTGCTTGGCGCGGCGGCTGTCATGCTTGTCATTGGCTATACGCGTTCGATGTCGGGACCGGACGATGTCAGCATTACCAGCCTGGTTGCCGCATTGTTGACGTTGGGCCTGGGAATGCTCGCCACCTCGGGTCAACCTGCGCTCGCAATCGCGTCTGCTGCAGTTGTAACGATGGTACTTGCCATGCGCAGCACGTTGCATGGACTGGTAAAGCGGCTGGGCGAATCAGACGTGCTTGCACTTGCGCGCTTTGCAATTATCGCTGGTGCGATTTGGCCATTCCTTCCGACAGGACCCTATGGCCCCTACGATGCCTGGAATCCCCAGATGTTGTGGCTCGTTGTCGTTTTTGTCACCGGTCTGTCATTCGCCGGCTATGCTGCAAGCCGCGTCTTTGGGGCAGAAAAGGGCATATTGGCCACGGCTGCGATTGGAGGTGCATATTCATCCACTGCGGTGACAGCGCTCTTGTCTCATCGGTTGCGAACAGAACAATCTGGCCATGCCACCTTATCTGCAGGAATCGCGATTGCGACTTCGGTAATGTTCATCCGGGTGGTTGTACTCACATCCCTCCTTGCCAATTTTGCGACCTTTGCAACGTTGAAGCTTGCATGGCCTGCAATACTCGTATGCGCGATCGCTGGACTATGGCTCTATTTGCAGGGTCGTTCGAGTGCAGAGCATCAAGCCCCGGACGATATTGCGAAGGCACAAAGAAATCCGATCGCGATATTTCCAGCACTGGGATTTTTGCTTCTCGTTGCATTCATGGCAGTTGCTGCACGTTGGGCTGAAGTCCGGTTTGGCAGCGGTGGCACCTTGGCTTTGATCACGACCGTCGGGATATTTGATGTCGATGCAGCCATCATCACGCTTGGTGGATTGGCACCTGGCGGCATCGAGGAGGATCTTGCCGGGCTGGCAATAGTCGGTGCTGTTCTGGCCAATATGTTGGTCAAGATCGGTGTGGTGGCAATCTATGCTGGCTTCAATCGGGGAGGCCATGCGATCGCAGCTCTTTCAGCCAGCGCGTTGTCGTTGGGAGCAGTCGCAGTCTGGGCAATAATGCATTTGTAAGGGAATGAACGTGGATCCAATAGAGATTACTTTCCATGGGTCGGCTGGCACGGTCACGGGATCATGCTTCCAGGTCAGGGGCAATGGCAAATCCGTCCTGGTGGATTGCGGCATGTTTCAGGGTACG
>JBATDO010000345.1:0-4473 GCA_049663505.1 Sphingorhabdus sp. | reverse complement strand
ATGTGATACGACCGTCACGCTCCTCTGCAAGCCCCAGTTCGTCGAGTTCATCAATTTCCTGGAGCCGGTACAAATCGGCATGCGCGACCGCGATCGATACCTCGGGTGGTTCATACAGATGGACAATGGCATATGATGGACTGGCCACCTCGCCACGAAATCCCAATCCATCCAAAATCCCGCTACACAACACAGTTTTGCCAGCACCAAGAGGTCCGTCAATCGCCACCCAGTCACCGGGTACGAGTTGGGAGGCCAGTTTCAGACCCAATGCTCGCATCCCATCTTCATTTGCAATGATCATGCGCGCGGTATCTTGATGACAATAGTTGTTCCCTCACCCGGCTTCGACTCCAGCTTGAACGTACCCCCGTGCGATTCAATCAACTGCTTTGCGAGCGGTAGGCCGAGCCCTTGAACAACCGACCCTTCGCCTCGCTGTTGTGAACGTTCGCTCCCTTCAAACAATGCAGACTTGTTCTTATCGGTAATTCCTGGGCCATTGTCGGAAACAATGATCTCCAAGTTCTGCTCGTGCCAACGAGCAAAGAGCAAGACTTCGCCGCCATCACGATGGTAGCGGATTGCATTATCGAGCACATGCCCAATGGCCTGTCCCAGTCTCTTGGGATCTGCGTAAATCGGCCCGGACGCTTCACCCAACTGCAAATGCAACAATATGCCCGCTTCGATGGCAAAGGATTTCTTGCTTTCGACAATTTGGCCCAACAATGTTGCAACATCAACATTTTCACGAGCGATTGGCAGAGCTCCCGCTTCAATTTGGCTATAGTCGAGGACTGTATTGATCTGTTCGGACAAACGCTCTGCGGACGTTGCTATTGCCTCGACATACTCATTCGCCTTCTCGCTAAGTTCCCCTGCGACCCCCGCCTTTAAAAGATCTGCAAATCCACTGATCGACGTCAACGGCGTCCGGAATTCATAACTCATGTTTGCAAGAAAGCGACCCTTGATGGAATCGGCTTCTTGCAACGCCAAGTTCCGATCGCGCAGCGCCTGCTCGATTTTCATGCTGTCCGACATATCGAGCATAGTGAAGAGAGCGTTTCCATCGGGAAGTGGGATGGTTGCAATCTGGAATATCCGCCCATCTGCAAAGCTTGTCTTGCTCCGCCGTTGTTCACGGTTTGCCGTTGTCATGCGAATAAGCTCACCAACAACCGATATCTGTGATGGTTTTTTCAGATGTTGAGCCAGCAGCGGAAGCAGTTCGTCAAGCCGGGGATGCTTGATCAGCACATCATCGGACAGCCCCCATAATTCTGCAAACAGACGGTTCCAGATACTCAAGCGCCCATCGGCGGCGAAGACCGCAATCGCTTCGAATAGGTTATCGAACGTTGCGGTTCTGACCCTCAGCAAAGTGTCTCGTGCGCTCGCTAATTGTGCCTGCTCAGTTCGATCTTCGAAGATGAGAAGCAATCCGCCATCAGGTACTGGCTGCGCCAATACCCGCAAATGTGTACCATCGGGTAAAAGCCAATTTTCTTCCACGGGTTCGGCGGTACGAAACCAGGTCTCGCGTTCTGCTCGCCATTCCGGAAAGTCGCGAACCTCGGGGAGTTTCCCATTCTCACGCATACGGTCAAGAACACGAACAAATTCTGGCTTGTCTGCCAGCCATTGATCTCGAAAGGCAAACAAGCGCTGGAAAGGCAAATTTGCAAAACTCAGAACATGTTCGCAATCAAATTGGGCGACTCCTGCTGACATCATGTTGAGCAAATCACGCTGGGCATCGAACAATTGCCGAAATTCATTGCGGGCTTCGCTCAATTCCTGAATGTCGATCGCCAACCCCGCAACGCCGGAATCGCCAAGCGGAATGTCAAACACACGTAATTGACGCCTTTCGCCATTCAATGTGGTCGACACGATACGTTCGTCTTGTTCACCTGCCGATTGTGCTCTGGCCGCGAACTGCGCGGCCGTTACGCCGCTTACAGGTTCCAAGAGTTCTACTCCGTCCTCCACAACCTGCATGCCGTCTTCGGCAGATACCGCTTTAACATAGGCGGTGTTCACAAAATTGAGCTTAAGATCTGGGCCACGGTGCCACATCGGCAACGGCGCTGCCTCGATCAGTCCGGCAAGTGCTGCGAATGCCGATCGGGCCTCTTGCGATTCGGTCTTGCGTTTCTCCAGCTCACGCAAACTTTCGGTGGAGTCAAAAAACCACAGCAAGGCAGCTCCATTTGGATAAATAACGGCATCTGCTATCCCGCCCACGACAAGCAGGCGCCGTTCCGATGCCTCTATTGCGACTGGCAGAACGAAATCTTTGCCAGTGCGTTGCGTCTCACGCACGCGATCTTCCAGGCGCGCGAGATCGGCCGACACCAATCCAGCACTATCCGATCCACCAAGTTCAGACAGCGTCATTGCAGCGCCTTCGAGGCCGAGCAATCTGGAGAACCGGTCAGCTGCTTCGATCCTGCCATCTCCTTTCACCACAACAGGAAATGCTGGGGCGGTTTCCAAAAGCCGCGCCAGACGCGACGTTTGTCGAAGCATTTTCAGGGATTGACGGCGCAGTGAAAGGCCAACCCAGATAGCAACCGTCGCTCCAACGAGCCACAGCGCCATCAGTATCCCGATCAGTGCTACCGGCAGGCTATCGCCCGTCATGCAGAAACGTCCTTTGAAAAATCACCTTTCTGCTAATGCGCAAAAGCTGACAGTGTGCAACGAAAAAAGCCCGCTACGTTTGCGCAGCGGGCTTTGGATCATACCTAACGGGAGATATCAATAACGATAATGATCAGGCTTGAACGGACCGCCAGTCGACACGCCTATATAACCAGCTTGCTTTTCAGAGAGCTTCGTCAGTTTAACACCGAGTTTTTCAAGGTGAAGCATGGCAACCTTTTCGTCCAGATGTTTTGGCAGCACATAGACCTCGTTCTTGTAGTTTTCGCCCTTGGTCCAGAGTTCGATCTGGGCAAGTGTCTGGTTTGTGAATGATGCTGACATCACAAATGACGGATGGCCGGTAGCGCATCCGAGGTTAACCAGACGACCCTTTGCAAGAACGATGATCTGCTTGCCATCCGGAAATTCTACCAAGTCCGTGCCGGGCTTCACTTCAGTCCATTTATAGTTGGAAAGTGCAGCGATCTGAATTTCACTGTCAAAGTGGCCAATATTGCATACGATCGCCATGGGCTTCATATTTTTCATATGCTCAGCTGTAATGACATCGGCATTTCCTGTTGCAGTGCAGAAGATATCAGCCCGAGTTACAGCCTCTTCCATGGTCACGACTTCGAAACCTTCCATTGCGGCCTGCAGTGCGCAAATCGGATCGACCTCGGTGACCATCACGCGCGCTCCGCCATTACGCAGCGATTGCGCTGAGCCCTTGCCCACGTCGCCAAATCCGGCAACGCACGCAACCTTGCCCGCCAACATCACATCGGTTGCGCGGCGGATGGCATCAACAAGCGATTCCTTGCATCCGTACAGATTGTCAAATTTCGACTTCGTTACACTGTCGTTTACATTGATGGCCGGGAACGGCAATTCGCCCTTCTTTGCGATTTCATAAAGGCGATGAACGCCGGTCGTTGTTTCTTCTGAAACACCCTTCAAGTTTTTGACGGTTTGCGTGAGATAACCAGGCTTCTTTGCCACAAACGCCTTCAAGGCTCTCTGGAACTCGACCTCCTCTTCGTTTTCGGGCTCAGCAAATGTCTCGCCGCGCTCCAGTTTTGCGCCCCAAAGCGCAAACATCGTGGCATCGCCACCATCGTCTAAAATAATGTTTGAAGTGATGTCGTCGCCCCAGTCAAAAATGCGGCCAACATAATCCCAATAATCAGCCAGGCTTTCACCTTTCACAGCGAAAACGGGGATGTCGCGTGCAGCGATCGCCGCGGCAGCATGGTCTTGAGTGGAAAAGATATTGCATGTTGCCCAGCGAACATCCGCACCAAGCGCAACAAGCGTTTCTATCAGGACGGCAGTCTGGATCGTCATGTGGAGTGACCCGACAATCCGGGCACCCTTTAGCGGCTGCGATGCGCCAAATTCCGAACGCAGGGCCATGAGGCCGGGCATTTCAGTTTCTGCGATATTGATTTCTTTGCGGCCGAAATCGGCCTGAGCGATATCGGCAATGACATAATCGTTGAAAGCCACAGGCTTGGTCTCCGGGAGGTTTTTGAAGGCCCTGCCCTTAGCTGCGACTCTCAACGAAATCAAATATAAAGATTGCTTTATATGTTTATTGGCGAGATGCCATGCGAACCGGACATGTGCTCCCCGACAGCGATGCATGGTCTATTGCGCCTTCAGCTGCCGCAGCCATTGTAACCACTCCATGATTTTGCGACGAAAGCGTGTTGGCCAGTTGCTTGAGTTCCTTGCAGTCCATCGTGCGGTGTCCGGTTCCGTAGCTGTTTGCATAACCGATCGAGAGCCTGTCAAGCGCACCTTCGGCTCCGCGTG
>JBATDO010000344.1:0-6850 GCA_049663505.1 Sphingorhabdus sp. | reverse complement strand
GGGTTGCCCCACAATTTCTGATCCCCAGGGTCTTACGGATTCTGGCACAATCACTGGTCCAACTGGCGAGTACAGGGTTTGCACGCTTCCCGCACGAATCAACGTCAGTTCCACGCTTCCTAAAATTTCCGGTCTTCTCTACCGCCTTGGCGGTCGCGTCGACGTGGGTACGGATCAGGGTCCTTCATCGACGACCAATGTCGTCACATTGTCGATTGCACCGGGCGTTGTTGTATTTGGCGGTACCGGTGTTTCGTGGCTCAACGTCAACCGGGGTAACCGTATCAGTGCCGTTGGCACCGCGGCCTTGCCGATCATTTTTACTAGCCGCGACAACGTGCTGGGCCTGAACACTGACAATTCGATTGGTCAATGGGGCGGTGTGGTGCTGAATGGCCGTGCACCGATCACCGATTGTGCAGCCCCGGCTGCAACACCAGGGACAGTCGCATGCGAACGCCAGGTCGAGGGCGCAGTGGATCCGGCACTTTATGGCGGCGCAAACAGTGCCGATAACAGTGGCCGGATGAGCTATGTCCAAATCCGTTTCTCCGGCTTTGTATTGTCTGGGAATTCGGAACTCCAATCGCTGACAACCGGTGGTACTGGATCCGGTACAGTTCTTGACCACATCCAGTCCTTCAACAGTTCTGATGACGGCGCCGAGTTTTTCGGAGGCAGCGTCAACATGAAATATTTCGTATCGATCGGTGCAGACGACGACAATCTCGACACGGACACGGGCGTCAAGGCCAACTTCCAGTATGTACTGGCAGTCCAGCGCCAAGGCGCTGGCGATTCGATGAT
Organism: Sphingorhabdus sp.; assembly: GCA_049663505.1. GTDB lineage: Bacteria > Pseudomonadota > Alphaproteobacteria > Sphingomonadales > Sphingomonadaceae > Sphingorhabdus_B. Next base: position 6,043 of record JBATDO010000344.1, on the reverse strand, counting down.
CGAAGCTGACTCCGACAACGCTCTGGACGGCAATACGCCTCGCCAGAATACACGCGTAGCGAACTTCACGTTCATCCAGCGCAACAACACCGGCAATCTAACCGCCATCCTTTTGCGCGGCGGTACTGATTATACGCTCGCCAATGGCGTAATTGTCAGTCCGAACACCTCGTGCTTGAGGATCAGCAGAGCGCAGACTGCATCAGCTACGGCGGATGCGGCGATCGACGAAGCCGGCGCTCCATTGGTCCGCTCGGTTGTTGCCCAGTGCGGAACCCCGGCCTTCGTTGGCTTGAATGGTGTAACTGATGCGCAAGTGAGCGCGATCTTCGGATCGGGCGCGAACAACAACAATAGCGCGTTTGTGCCTACATTGGCCTCGCTCTTCGTCAACGGGGCTTCCGAGACCGCTGTCACCGCGTTCAACGCCAGCACGCTCAATGCATTTTTCGATGCAACTAGCTACGTTGGAGCGGTCCGCGACGCAAATGACACCTGGTATGCAGGTTGGACGTGCAACAGTGCGACGGCCACTCTGGGTACGAGCGTAACGGGTCTTTGCACCTCCCTGCCGACTTTTTGATAGGCGGTAAGTGATTGGGGTGGGGTGCAGGCAAGGCCAAGCACCCCGCCCCTTTTTTGAATAAGAAAAAGGGAAAGATAATGTTGAAGCCATTGGGGGCAATCAGCCTGTTGCTTTTGACGTCCGCGCTTGTTTCGCCATCGATGGCGATGGCGCAAAATGCAGAGCCAGCTGAGGCCGTGGCAACGGAAGCGCCGCCTTCCTCGCTCGACGAAAATTCCGCTGATCCAGCAGATCCAGTAGCGACCCAGGAAGAAGAGGTCGATGTTTCGATCCCAGGTGGAGACGAAATCGTCGTTCGGGGCTATCTCGATCGCAATATTTCCAAAAACGCACCTCAAGTGGTTTCAGTTCTTTCCAGTGCGGATATCGAGCGGACCGGCGAAGGGGATATCGCAGGCGCGTTGGCCCGCGTGACTGGACTGAGTGTTGTCGGTAACGGTTTTGTTTACGTTCGAGGCCTTGGTGACCGATATTCCTTGGCATTGCTTAACGGATCACCATTGCCAAGTCCTGAGCCGCTGAAACGTGTTGTTCCGCTCGACTTGTTTCCAACCAGCGTTATCGCATCTTCGTTGGTTCAAAAGACTTACTCGGTGAACTTCCCCGGGGAATTTGGCGGAGGCGTGATAAACCTTACAACCAAAGCAATTCCTCGCGAAACGTTCCTGACCGTCAGCGGCGACATCAGCGGCAATAGTGAAACCACGAACGAGTTGGGCTACACTTATTATGGCAGCTCGCAGGATTGGAGCGGCTTTGACAACGGCAACCGCGATCTCAGGCCTGCACTTGATGCATATCTGCGCAGCGGCGAGCGCATTAGCACAGGCGCTGTAAACACGCAGGCCATTGCCGGGCAACTCGTGACCGGCCGCAACGCTGTCATCCAGCGCAACAAGCACCTACCCGCCAACGGCTCTGCCAATATAACTGGCGGCACCAATTTCGACATTGGTGACGATGCGACAATGGGTATTCTGGTCAATGCAGGATACAGCAACAAATGGCGCACCCGCGACACCATCCAGCAAACGGCATCCACTCTCGATCTGTCGCAGAAAGAGCTAGATTTCCAGCGAGTTATCACTGACAACCGGATCGTTGTTAATGGCCTTGTCGGGTTTGGCATAGAGGCAGGTGATCAGAAAATTCGCTGGACCAACGTCTTCATTCGCGACACCTTGAAGCAGGCCCGGTTGGGAGTAGGTACGCGCCAAACAACGTCGCCATCTGCGACTTTGATGCAGCAGGATACCGCATGGTATGAACGTCAACTCGTAGACTCTCAGCTCGTGGCTGACTTGAAATTGTCACCAGACATCAATCTTGGCTTTCGCGTGGCTTATGCCAATTCAAAGCGCGAAGCGCCTGACGAGTTCAGCTTTGAATATTACCGCAGCAATCTTGCATCGGATCCTTATGGCGCGTTTTTCATCAACCGCCTGAACAATGGACAGCAGGGAAGCGCAGAGGTGAGTTATTCTTATCTCAATGAGAACCTATGGTCCGGGGGACTTGATCTTTCTGCTAAGATCACGCCGGATATTACCGCGACGTTTGGTTACGCTTACTCGGAAACGACCCGCAGGGTCGAGCGCCGGGACTTCCAATTTTCGGCACCGAACACGATGCCTACTGCGGTATCGCTCTTCCGGCCCGATTTTCTCCTTCAGCCCGACGTCATTGATTTTTATGATATCAGCCTGATTGATACGAATGAAGCAAATCCAGTGTTTGATGCACGGCTTCTCAACAATGCCGGCTATGTGCAGGTTCAAGCAAATATGAGTTCGCAGCTCAGCCTCAATATCGGAGTTCGCTACGAAGCTGCAAAACAGACCGTCGAGCCTGTCCAGGTGTTTAGCACACCGACCGCTTCGCTTGCTTCCACCCAGCTCAACAAGGCCTACTGGTTGCCAGCAGCCACATTGACCTGGGATTTGACCGATCAAATGAAAGTGCGTCTGAGCGGTTCCAAGACCATTGCAAGGCCGCAATTTCGTGAACTCATCTTCCAAAATTTCTACGACCCGGATTCGAATCGCCTGTTCCGGGGCAATCCGTTGTTGACTGACAGTCAGCTTTACAATGCAGAAGCTCGCTACGAATGGTATTTTGACCGTGATCAGCGCGTGACGGCTGCTGGCTTTTTCAAACGGATTGATAATCCAATTGAAGCCTTTTCGAGCTTTGACGACAATTCGGTTGTCACCAGCTTTGCCAATGCACCAACTGCAGACCTCTACGGCGTAGAGATCGAAACTCAGAAATATTTCGATCTTGCCGGAGATTCCGATAGCGGCTTCTTCTCGACCCGCCGCGCTGTCGTGATCGCCAACTACACCTACACGCAGTCGAAAATCAAAGTGTCATCTAACGACACGGTGGCCGTATTCGGGTCATCCTCGACAAGCGCGCTCGACTTTTTCCGTAATGCCGCTCCACTGACGGGCCAGTCGGACCATCTTGTGAACTTGCAAATTGGACTGGAGGACACTGACAGTCTCTCCCAGCAGACGATCTTGTTCACATATGCCAGTGACCGCGTGACGAGCCGTGGCGCATCGGGACAGCCCGACATTCTTGAACGCCCTGGCATTCAACTCGACTTTGTCGCTCGCCAGGGCATCAAGCTTGGGGGCGTGGACGGAGAACTGAAACTGGAGGTGCGCAACATCACCGGCACGAAATATCAAGAGTTCCAGCAGAGCGGAGACAACACGATATTTTACAACCGTTACAAGACCGGCACAAGCGCGTCGATCGGTATCGAATTTAATTTCTGAGAGCTTCATGGCCCCCCACTCGCGGCGGCATGTCCCAATTGACATGTCGCCGCAATTTTTCAGGGAATAGCTGGCCGCTTCGCACCCAAAATCCACAGGCGTCATGAATCTGTAATTTCAACGTCACACCCTAGTCACTGATGCGCCTTAGCTGCGCATTGAAGAACAGGATCGACAGGGGCATTTCGTGGCTAACTTAATAAGAGAAGGGATGGGTTTGGCGTTTCGCCGCCGATCATCCTTCCCCACGGCCATTTTGCTGATCATTCTTCTGGCCACAGGATTGGCTGCCCAGTCTGCGCGACTTTTCTGGGCGTTGGTAACCGACGTTGGCCCGGTGGGCAATTGGCGGGCCGCAACGGTCAATGTAGTTCCCCAGGCGGCAAGAGCCGGGCTGTTTTCCGGGTTTGATCCGTTTTATCGTGACGACTTGATATCCCCAGCTGTTGACAGCGTGACGTCGCTTAACCTCACCCTTTATGGCATTCGGGCGAATGAAAGTTCTGGTGGGGGCTCTGCCATTATTGCTGGTGAGGATGGGCAGCAGGTAAGTTACGCTGTTGGTGAAGAAGTCGTTCCGGGCGTCGTTTTGGACGCTGTAGCATTTGACCACGTCATATTGTCGCGCGGCGGGGTCAAGGAATCTCTTTACATCGACCAGTCAGTGCCTGCCGAAACGGTCAACCCTGCACCCGTGGGTGCTGGCGAAACTGATTCCCTGGCATCCAGTGCACAGGATGTGGGAATAAATGCGCAGAGCCTTCAGAAAGCCATATCAATTGCGCCTCGCAACGAAGGTGGGCGGGTCACAGGGCTCGTTTTGAGCCCCCGTGATGACGGGACGATGCTGCGAGTAGCAGGCTTCCAGGCAGGCGATATTGTCGTTGCCATAAATGGCAGGCCGGTTTCGTCGGCTTCCGATATTTCATCTCAACTCCGGCCCGGAGCCCGTCTCAGCATAGAAATTGAGCGCGGCGGATCGAAGGTCCCCATCGCCTTGAACCTGGAGCAGCCGTGACCCAACGCCTAAAATCATTCTTCCTTTGTTTTGCGTTCATCTTCGCAGTGCCCGTGAGTGCGCAACACACATTGAACGTGCGTGATGCCGATATACGTGCCTTTGTGCAGGATGCAGCCCGCGTAACCGGCCAGACATTTATTGTTGACGGTCGCGTGAATGGTAAGGTTTCAGTTGTGACTGATCGACCGCTCAGCCGTTCAGAATATTTCGAGGTATTTCTATCGACGCTGCGCGCAAATGGCTTGATCGCCATTCCCATGCGAGGAGGAGGATACCGTGTCCAACCTTCGGATGGCGCTGCTACCCAACCCAGTCGCGTCGGCAGCAGGTCTGCCCAGCCCAGCCAGTTCGTCACCGAGGTGTTCCGATTGCGTTCTATAGAATCAACCACGGCGGTTGAAACGCTCAGGCCACTCATAAGCCGTGAGGGGTCAATCACGGCTAACCGGAATGCGAACAGCCTGATCGTGGCCGATTACGCGGACAATATCCGGCGCATTCGCGACCTCATTCGACAGATCGATCGTGATTCCGCAGCAACCCAGATCATCACACTGGACAATGCTGGTGCACGCGAGATTGCCAGTGCGCTTCAAGGCTTGGTCGGCCAAGCCGGCGGCGAAGGCGCCCGTGCACCGGTGAGCATCGTTGCAATTGATAGCAGCAACGCGATTGCGCTGCGCGGCGACGCAAATTCGGTTTCACGCTTTGCAGCAATGGCCAAGCAACTCGACGCCAGGGCTCAGTCGGGTGCTGAAATCCGTGTCTACTGGCTGGACCATGCCAACGCTGCGACGTTATTGGAAACCGTGCAATCTCTCATTGGCGCTCAAGGCCCGGTGACCGCCGAAAATCCGGCTCCTCCTGCTGCGTCATCAGCCACCCCATCCTCGGCAACCCAGGTTGCGATTCCAATATCTGCGGTATCGACCTCGGGCATGAACGGCCTTGGCGGCAGGGGGCCAGTGATCGTTACCCGTTACGAGGGTGCCAATGCACTAATCGTTGCAGCCAATCCCGAGATGCAACGGACCCTGGGTGAACTTATTCGCCAGATGGACAGCCGTCCTCAACAAGTCCTGGTCGAGGCGATCGTCGTGGAAATCGGCAACGAGGCCGCAAAGAAGCTGGGAGTTCAATTCCTCGTGGGCGGCAAGGACATGCCTTTTGCCGCGACAAACTATTCCAATGCAAACCCGAACATATTGACCATCGCGGGGGCAATCGGTGCCGAAGAGCTGACGCGAACGACAACGACAGTCAATGGCAACACGACAACGACCTCAACCAACAGCGCACTTGGGAACAGCCTCCAGGAAGCAGCGGCTGCCTCGATCCTGAGCGCCACGGGAGGATTTGGAGGGTTCGCGCTCGATATCGGCAAAAACGCCATCTTTGGCACCATTATCAATGCGATCGCGTCGGACACGGAATCGAATCTACTTGCAACCCCTCACATCGTGACGCTCAACAATCAGAAGGCAAAGTTTCTTGTGGGGCAGGAAGTACCCGTCAGCACAGGTGAACAATTGTCGGCAAATTTTGAAAATGCCTTCCGAACGGTGCAGCGGCAGGAAGTTGGTATCAAGCTTGAAGTTACGCCGCAGGTCAATGCGCAGGGTGATGTTAAGCTGTTCTTGAAACAGGAGG
>JBATDO010000343.1:0-5500 GCA_049663505.1 Sphingorhabdus sp. | reverse complement strand
TATTTTTCGAAAAACCGAATTCATCGCGCTTAACAAAGAAAATCATGGCTTTGGTGCAACCAGGCTGGGCGTCCATTTTGGAACAGCCTTGGTCGGTAATTTCGGAGGACGCCACCGTCTGGATTATACCGCGCACGGCTTGACCATAAACCTCGGTGCTAGGTTAGAGGAGGCGAATAAAGCTCTGGGAACGCAAATATGCGTTAGCGAGGTTGCTCTGTTAAAGGCTGATTTGGCAGCGCAGTGGCGACCCATCGGTGATGTTTGGCTGCGCGGTGCGACTGCGCCATTGGCGGCCTGGACCACTTGCCCACCATATCTGGATCGTTCGGCTTATCTGAGAGCGTTCGAACAGATCGAAGTCATGCCAGAAACAGCAGCGTTGTATTTCGCGCAATTGCCGGCGTCTGACCCGTTGGTTCGCATGTATCGCGCCCGCCTGCACCAAGGGCTGACAACAACTATAATCGACTTGCGTTAATCAGGCAGCATGTCGGCCAATGCCGCCAAATCATGAATGACGAAATGGGCATTGTCACGTGAAACTATGCCTCTGGATACCATGCTACTAAACGCTTTGGATACCGATTCTCGCGTCGCATTTACCCTTGCGGCCAAGTCTGTGATCGTTGGCGCATCGGGAATGTAAGAGTGCGTGGTATCTGGCATTGGAATAGCAAGAGAAACAAGCTCTGCCGCCAGCCGGGTGGCAATTGGCGCGGTGGCAATTGAAAATGCGTGCCGACTGGATTCGCGCAGGCGTTGGCTTAGTTGGAAAACCAGAGCCGCAGCGAAGGATACATCGTTCAACAGCCAATCAATGAACATGGCATCCGGAATAAGAATTGCGCGCGTGTCTTCCATGGCGATGATCGACCCAGAACGCGGGAGACCATCAATGATGGCCATTTCCCCCACTATCTGACCTTCGCTGCGGTGGGCAAGAACAACAGTAGTGCCATCGTGAGTGAGGCGAAACATCCGCACCCTACCGGTACACAGAAACCATGCGTTGGCCTCCATGTCACTTTCGTACATCAGCATTGCACCTTTGGGGAATGAAACATAGCGCACGCCGCCCGTGCCCACCGCCGCCTCTAGCTTGGCGCGGAGGTTTTCCATCAACAGTGTGCGGTGCTGGCGCGTCTCGTCTGTATCCGCCATTTTCAGTTTGCCCACTCCCCCTGCTGAGACCGACGCCGCTTTAAGTCCACCGAACTTAATGTCTTTTTGTGAAACGCTTCACAGCCACAGCATTTTCAACCGTCCAACGTCAGATTGCAACACCGAATGACCTGGAAGGACGCAACGTGAACATTGATGGAAATACTGGGGAGCCATTCAACTTCTCCCGCCGGCAATTCGGGGCTTCGCTCATTATCGGGATGATCGCTGGACCAGCCCTTGCTGCTGAACCTTTGGGCGTTGAATTGATGACCGCGAGCTATAACGCAACCCGGTTTGCCAATGCTCGTTTTACAGCGGAGCTTGCATTAGCGTCGCGGTCGGGGAGCGTCCAGAAAAGAGCGCTGACGGGAGTCGCCAAACTGGTCGATAAGGGAGCGTCGTCTGCCCGGCTTATCAAATTTTCGAGTCCTGCCGATATCAATGGCGTAGCAACCTTGACGATTGAGCGCGGCGGCCGAGCCGACGATCTATGGATTTATTTGCCGTCGTTCCGCCGTGTCCGGCGACTTGTTTCGTCCAACCGTGCCGACCCCTGGATCGGGTCTGACTTTTCGCTTGGTGATATCGTCGGGCATAAAGTCGGTGACTGGCGCCATGTGTTTGCGGGCGCGGAATCTGTCGGCGGAACATCGACGTTTCGTGTCGATAGCACCCCTGGAAATTCAGCGGTTTCCAACGATACGGGATATACGCGACGCAAATCATGGCTGCGAAAATCTGATTCTACGCTGATAAAAACGGAATTTTACGATCGTGGCGGACGCCTGATCAAAATATTGACGGCTGATGATATGCGCGTTCTTGATGCACGTGCTGGCAAGGTGCAACCGATGCGCCTGACCATGCGCAATGTGCAACGCGGCAGCGCGTCAGTCATGCGGTTTACCAGTTTTCGGATTACCGATGCTGTTTCGGCAACCGAAGTGGCTCCGGCAGCATTGCAATCATGACCTTGGGTTCTGCCAAACGGTGCTTCCTTTGCGGATGTATGGCCGTTGGCGTCGCATTCCAGCCGTTGTCTGCAGTCCATGCTGAATCGGATATTCAGCCGTCCTTTCGCCTCAATGGTTGGTCAGGCAACCGCCTGAACAATGATGATGGCGGGACACTGTCTGGCGAAATATGGGTCCGTGCGCGCACCACGATTACGCCAACCGTCTCGGTCAAATTAGAGGCATGGGCCAGCACCGATCCCATCGCATTGCGCCAAATTGGCGGTGACGTCCGTGAAGCGCATGCTACCATCGATGTGGGCGGGGTTACACTTAATATAGGGCGGCAGTTACTTGGATGGGGCCGAGCAGATCGCATCAATCCAACCGACATGGTCAGCGCACGGGATCTTCGGCGACTGGTCGAGGAAGAGGAGGATAACCGTCGTGGCATTGGCGGCGTAAGCGCGTCCGCTCCGTTAGTTGGCGGAACATTGAGCGCGCACTGGTTACCGGAATTTCGTGCCTCAAAGCTGCCACAGGATTTAGCCGCAAACGGACTTGCGGTTTTGCGGCGCAAGCGTGTGAATAGCGAAAATGATTTTGCAATCCGCTATGATCGGTTTGGTTCCAAAATCGACTTTTCTGTGACCTACGCCAATATTGCTGATCGTTTGCCATGGCTGACGGTGGTGGCAGGCCCCAACAATCAGCCCGCGCTGCAAACCAGACATCCAAAAATACAAATGTTCGGCGCAGATATCGCCACCACCATCGGCCGTTACGGTCTTCGTGCCGAGGCTGCGGCCTACACATATAACATGAATGAGGTCGGGCAGTTCAGCACGGGAAAAACCCGTTTTGCTGGGGTTATCGGCGTGGACCGGAGCTTTTCTGGCCAATGGTCGGTCATCCTCCAAGGCGTCGTCCGTGTGAGTGACCGAACGCTGGTCACCGGACCGAACTCGAGCGTTGCGGAGCGCAATTCGCAAATTCACGGATCGTGGAAGCCGGTGATCGTTGGCGGATTTGCTCGCGTAAAAAAAGGATTTGCGGCGGACCGCGGGAGTGCAGAACTTGCCGGCGCCATACTATCGGGCGGTGGTCGCTTTGGTCAGCTCAAAATGGGTTACATCGTTCGTGACAGCGTCAAGCTGCATCTTCTCGTCGAACGCTATGACGGGCGCGAGAATAGCTACCTAGGACGCTTGAAGCGCAACAATCTCATCATGCTTGGCGTGAAGGCCGGATTCTAACATCACAAGGAAACACGATCATGTATGTGAAACTTGCATATTATGTTACGACATACCCGCGCCGCACCATATTGTTCGTGATGCTATTGGCCGTGGTGTTGCTCGTTGGCCTTCGTAACACCCACTTTGTCAGCGATTTCGATTCTTCCCTGCCCAACCGTAGTCCGTTGACCAAGCAAATCAGGGAAAATCAAGACCGTTTCGGTAGCCGCAACACCATCGTGTTTCTCGTGTCAGGGGGCGCGGAAGCAGACAGGGTTCGGGCCGCCTGCGCCGTCAGTGCAGGATTACAAAGCCTGCCAAGCGTCGTCACCGGCCGTGTGTACGGCGTGGGGTCCGACAGTTTGAAATATGTTCAGTCAGATAAGGACGCTGTGAATGTTACTGGATTGGCAAATGTCTGCCAACCCGGCGTAAGACTTACAGCGGCTGTGCTTGAAGGCCTCGGCCCGCAGCGCGCACTTGCGGTTGCTCCGCGCGGTGATTTAGTCATTACCGCTGATATCGATGCCATCAGTGGAAACTTTGGCCCGTTGTTCGACCGGGTCGACGCGATGATTGCGCCGCTGGAGCAAAACGGGGTTCAGATAGCTTATTCTGGTCAGCCTGCGTTCCTGGCGCAGAATGACATTTTCTCAAAGCGGATCGCCCTGTTTTTCCCGATCATCATGCTGTTGGTGCTGGTGCTGCACTGGGAAGCGCTTCGTTCTGTGCAAGCGGTGGTCGTGCCGATATTTACCGGATTGTTTGCGACGCTTTTGGGGTTGGGTGCATATGGCTGGCTAGGATTGACGCTTGATACCTACACAGTGCTTGCACCGATTCTCATTCTGGCGGTCGGGGCCGGGCATTCGGTACAACTGCTCAAGCGCTATATGGAGGAAATCCGGTTGCGCACGGCGATCGGCAAGCAGGCAAGCGAAGCTGAAAACGAGGCAGCAATCAACACTACGATAATCGCGATGGGGCCGGTGTTGACCATTGCCGTATTTGGTGCATCGACCTGTCTGTTCGCTCTGCTCTTGCTGGATGTTTCAGCATTGGCCCGCCTAGGTTTGCTTGCGGGCATCGGCATTTTGTGCGCGCTTTTTCTCGAACTGACGCTTGTGCCTGCAATTCGTATGCTGCTGCGCCGACCAGTCGTAACAAAAGGCTATGGCGACCTCAGCAATTGGTGGCAAAAAGGCCTGCACAGAGTTGCCGAACTGGCATTAACCGGTCGGACTTCGGTGATCAGCGGCTGTTTTGCCATCCTCATCATTTTTTTAGCGCTTGGCCTGTTTCAGGTGAAAGAATCGCATAGTATGGCAATTTACACCGCACCCGATGTACCGGTACAGCGCACACTTGCGACGCTCCTGACAGCCGGCGTTGGCCCCTATGTCCTCGACATCGTTGTCGATACCAAAGAGCCAGACGGTGCATTTTCGCCGCACATCAATGACGTGCTCATAGGCCTCTCCAAAGAGTTGCAGCGAGATGGCGACGTGCGGGCAGTGCTGTCATCAGCATCGATTATCGGCTTCTTGAAATGTAAATTTGCAAGTGATGTGCCGTGCAGCACCGTGACCCCCGAAAACACTGAAGAAGCAAAGCAAATTTGGACAGTGCTCAATAATGGTGGGCGGGATTCGGGCATGATGGACGAAGCGGGACGTTACGTTCGGATGCGTGCTTTTGTCAGAACAGATGAAACGAGATCGGTGGAACGTTTGATTGCTACAGTCGACCGCTTCGCTGCCGCCAATAAGCTTGAAATCACACTTGGCGGTTCAGCTGTAACTGCCAAAGCGCTGGCAGACGGCATCGTGCGGGTCAGCCTTGAAAAGGCGATGTTACTGGTGGTGATTGTTTTGGTAATCGGAGGTTTGGTATTTCGTTCCATGAAAATGGCGTTGTTGTTTGCAATCCCTACCAGCCTCACAATTGCCGCTAATTTCGCCTTCTTGGGATGGTCCGGCATAACCCTTAATGTCGCAACGGCCTCGGTTGCCACAATCGCGGTCGGGGTCGGTCTCGATTATCTTATCTATCTCAGCTTTCGTATCCGGGAAGCGCAGGAACAGGGATTGAGTTATTTGGATGCTGTCCGCGCCGGGCACGCCTCGGCTGGAGGCGCAGCGG